>CALFWP010000017.1 GCA_937927905.1 uncultured Neomegalonema sp. | reverse complement strand
ATAGACCCCAGAGCAAAAGAAATCAGAATGGTCGGGGGAACGAGGCCCATAAAGAACTCGTACCAAAGATCGGAGAAGTAGAAACCTCCCGGGCGGACTTTACGCATAATCTGGAATGTCACAAACATGAACAGGATCCAGAGCACGGGAATAACAAGACCGCCGAACGGGAAGAAAGTAAGACTTCCGCTCGCCCCCATGACACAAAGCTGAATGAATGCGATCAGCGCTGCCATAACAAGCGCCACTTCAACCAGATAGTGTGGTGAGGTTTCCGGCTGGTCCTCCGGTGCCAGGATCGGACCGAGGCTTGGATTAATCCAGCATCGCCCGATCGCGTAGAGCATATAAAGACCGGCAAGAAGTACACCGGGAATAATGGCAGCGCGGAACAGGTCGGTCACCGGCACTTCCAGAACCGGACCCATAACAATCAGCATAATCGATGGCGGAATCAGGATACCGAGCGTGCCGCCCGCCGTGATCGTACCTGCAGCCATACGCACATCATAACCGGATCGGTTCATTGTCCGCGCCGCCATAATCCCGAGGATGGTAACGGATGCGCCCACAATACCGGTGGCCGCCGCAAAGATCGTCGATACGAACAGTACGGCTATAAAGAGGGCACCTTTGGTGCGGGACATCATCATCTGAACGGCGTTGAACAGGCGCTCCATCAGGCCTGCCTGCTCCATCATGATACCCATGAAGATGAACAGCGGAACGGCAACCAGCTGATCATCCAGCATGGTTGAATTGGTTTGCAGAGTCAGCAGATAGAAGGTCAGGTCACTGTTTGTGCCCCATGTCCCGAATACAAAGCCGAGGAAAATCAGCGTAAAAGAAATCGGAAAGCCGACAAAAATCGAGAACAGCATTGCGCCGAGCATGTAAAGACCGATGGTCGGCTTTGATACCTCGACATCGCCGAAGAGACCGAGAAACCCGTCGAGCGCGCCTTGTATCCAGAGAACAATATCTTGAAGGAAGGTTGTTTCTTCAGCCCGCAGCGCACGGGCCGCGTCTCTGGCAAGGTCCTTCTGGAAGAATACCAGATAAAAGATGATGGCCAAAATGATGAAGTAAGGAATCAGCAGTTTGACGAATTTCGCCTCGCGCTCTTTGCCCATCTGGTGGAACGCGCGGAACAGCTCCGGAAAGCCTTGCAGGAACAACAGCAAGGCGCCGATCGGCATAAATATACGTGCAGGCCACAGGATCGGTGCCCATGTGGAATCACTGGCCTCTTCCCAACGGCCCCACGGTTTGTCCCAACCGCGCCATCCCATGGCATCAAGGGTGAAATCAAGCGCGCTCCAGAAAAAGAACAACATCGCAGGAAAGTAAAACAGCAGGTACAGAATCGCGTCGACAGTGGCTTGGGTTTTCGGCGTCCAGTTTCTGTATAGGAAGTCCGCGCGGATATGAACGCCCCGCAACAAGGCGTAACCGGCCGCTCCCATAAAGAGTACACCGCCGGTCATCCGGCTTATATCGTAGACCCAGAGTGTCGGGCCAAGGCCCCATTCACGGGCGGTTTCTACCATACCGTTGGCGGCGAGCATCCCGAAGGCCGTTCGTGAGACAACCTCGAACACCATCGCAAAAATTAACGGGATCAGGAGGATACATATAATCCGCCCTGCCCAATTGTTCATGACGTCGATAAATGCGGTAATCGGACGCTGCCATGAGGTCATATCCTCAGGGGTTTCCCCGGGCTGCTCCGCGCGACGCTCTGCTATCAGCTCGTCGGTAATATCCAGTTCGCCTATATCGGTATCGTTGGCCATAACGGTGCCTACAATTCTGCTGTTAGCCCGAAATAGGGCCGAGAAAAAAAGGTAAATTTTATAAAGAAAAAACCCCGGTGCGTTCGCACCGGGGTGAGCATAATCAGATGATGATTATTTGACCGAGTCTGCAAAGGCTTTGCCAAGAGCAGCGTTCGATGCCTGGGCTCCTGCCCAGAAAGGAACAGCTATAGCAGCAAAGTCTTTCTGGCTCTGCCAGACTTTTGCGAAGAACTCGTTTTCCGCAGCATTTTTCTCAAGTGAAGCACGTGCAGCGTTCATATACGCAGGGAAGTAATCCGCAGGCGTGTCGTGCAGTTGAACACCATGGTTTTCAACCAGGTCTTTCAGAGCCTTGCCGTTTTCGTAAATACGGTAGGACATTGCCTTGGAAAGCGATGCGTTTGCAGCAACTTCCAGAGCTTTTTTCTCAAGGTCGGAAAGGCCTTCGTATACATCGCCGTTGATGTACATGTCAGCGTTAACAACAACCTGGTGCAGACCCTGAAGGTAGTAGTGCTTCAGGACTTTCTGGAAGCCGAACACCGAGTCTGGCTTCGGGCAGCACCACTCAGCCGCGTCGATTGTGCCTTTTTCCAGAGCAGGCAGGATGTCACCGCCACCCATGGCAACCGATGCAACACCGATATCTTTATAGGTCTGGCCGGGAATTCCCGGAGGTGTCCGGAAGCGATACTTGCGGAAGTCATCCATGCTTGTGATCGGTTCTTTGAACCAACCCAGTGCTTCCGGTCCGACCGGTTGCAGCATGAAGCCCTTTACGTTGACGCCCATTTCATCCCAAAGCTGGTCGTACAGTTCTTTACCGCCGCCATACTGGAACCATGAAACGAAAGCGATATTGTCGATGCCGACACCGGCACCGGCCACAGGAGAGCCGAACAGCATGGCGGCAGGGTGCTTGCCGGACCAGTAGTGTGTCCATGCAAAGCCGCCTTCGATCAGGCCCTTGTCAACAGCGTCGAGTGTTTCTTTCACACCGACAACCGCACCGGCAGGCAGAACTTCGATTTTCAGCGAACCGTTCGTCAGCGCGGCAACATCTTTACCGAACTCGTTGAGCATAAACACTTCGTCCGCTTTTGCCGGAATAACCGACTGAACACGGATGACTGTTTCAGCGAATGCGGCCGAAGCCGTGAATGCTGCCAGGCTCATGCCCAATGCAGCGGTCTTCAAAAATCCCATAGTATCCTCCCTGGGGTTTAGGTCGTCTCGTCGTCTCTTAAGTGACCATGTTTCCATAATCACTATTCTTATATCTTATTGCACCTTTTCGGGAATAACAGATGTTTCATTGATCTGTTGCCGAAATAAAAGGTGAGTAGAAATTCTGTTCAGCCCTTAGTGGCCGCCTCCTTTTCCGGTCGGAACGCACTGGGTCTCACTTATAATTCCAAGAATTGGGCCAATGCCAGTTTCACAGTTGGTGATGCCGCGGTACAGCATCTCAAATGCGACATAGAGAAGCACAATGAGCCCCAGCCATGAAATCCACGGATATTTGGCCAAAAGTTTCATAATAAGTGTCGCGGCAAAAGCCATCAGCAAAATTGCCAAACCAAGCCCGACGATCAATTTTGTTGAGTCGCCGTCTGCAATTGCAGCAACGGCCAATACATTATCGAGCGACATTGAGACATCTGCGATCGTAATCGCAATCAATGCCTGCTTCATAGTGCGCTTCGGCTTTCCGTCATCCGCATCACTTTCGGCATTTTCATCAATACCTTCAGCGTCATGTGCGGTATGGTTTCGGATGTCGGTGTAAAGGCTCCAGCAAACCCAAAGTAAAAGCAAACCGCCAACAAACAAGAGGCCCGGAACACCCAGAAGCTTGGTCGCGATTATTGCAAAGACAATGCGTAGTACAGCCGCAATGACCATACCGTAAAAAATTGCTTTTTTGCGCTGTTCCGTGGGAAGGCCGGCAGCGGCCATTCCTATAATGAGCGCATTGTCGCCGGATAAAATCAAATCGGCGATGATGATTGCGCTGTAATCGAAAATTGTATCCCACATGGTTTAGGCAGCCCCTGCATATTGGCGAGCATCTTCGCGAATCATATCCGAGAGTTTCTCACCGATCATGATTGCGGGTGCATTCGTATTCCCCGAAACGAGTGTCGGCATTATCGAGCAATCTGCTACACGCAAATTGGATACGCCTTTAACACGCAATCGTTCGTCTACGATAGCGCGGTCATCCTGTCCCATACGGCAGGTGCCGGAGGGGTGATAAATAGTTGTTGATGTATTACGAATCCAAGTCAGCAAATCCTCATCGGACTGCGCATCTGCACCCGGGGCGTGTTCTGACGTGATTGAACTTTTCAACGGTTCTGCATCTGCAATTTTGCGGGCGATTTTCACCCCGTCTATCATCGTCTGCTGATCCAATGGTGTTGCAAGGTAGTTCGGGTGTATCAGCGGGTAGTCAGAAGGGTCGGAGCTGGCGAGTTCCAAATGTCCGCGGCTCTCAGGGCGCAGCTGGCAAACCGATGAAGTAAACGCGGAAAATTTATGTGGGCCTTCTGCGGGGCTATCCGCGCTCCAGGGCTGGATGTGGAATTGAATATCAGGTGTTTCCAAATCCTCGCGTGTTTTCAGGAACCCGCAAGCAAGGCTTGCCGCCATGGTCATCGGGCCGGTCCGCTTTAACGCATATTCAGCAGCAATTTTTGCCTTACCGATCAGAGAATTGACCTCGTTATTCATCGTTGGTTTGGCACATTTGTGAACCAGGCGAGCTTGCAGATGGTCCTGAAGATTTCTGCCCATATCCGGAGCATCTTTAATAACATTTATCCCGTGTGATCTGAGGTGTTCACCGTCCCCGATACCTGACAACATCAGAATTTGCGGAGATCCTATGGCACCTGCACATAGTATAATTTCTCTGCATGCTTTGATTGTTTCGATTTTGCCACCGCGCTCGATTTCCACACTTACAGCGCTGTTTCCCTGGAAATTGACTTTACGTGTTAGCGCTTTGCTGATGATTTCAAGCGAATTACGTTTCAGATGTGGTGTGATGTAGGCCGCCGCGGCACTGCATCGTAGACCCTTGCGGCAGGTGAATTGGAAGTATCCGACACCTTCCTGATCTTTCCCATTATAATCAGGATTGAAATTATACCCTGCGTTCTGTCCGGCCTCGACCCATTGGTCACAAATTTCACGGCGCAAACGCATGTCATTTACAGCCAGGGGGCCGCCGGAGCCGTGCAGGTCATCTGCACCACGCTCATTGTCTTCTGACCGGATAAAATATGGCAGAACATCGTCCCAACCCCAACCGGTGTTGCCGAGTTGCCGCCATTGATCATAATCTTCCGCCTGGCCGCGTACGTAAAGTAATCCGTTAAGCGAACTTGATCCGCCCCAAACTTTGCCGCGGGGCCAGTTGATGCTGCGGCCGTTAAGTCCGGGATCCGGTTCTGTTTTATAGCACCAGTCAACAGACTTGTTTCCCATTGTCCGGAAATATCCGACGGGAATATGTATCCAGGGATTCCAGTCGCGGCCGCCTGCTTCAATAAGTGCCACAGAAGCATCACCGGACTCAGAAAGTCTGGATGCCAACGCACAACCGGTAGAACCGGCCCCAACTACGACATAATCATATTCCAATGGAGTCCCCATTTCAGGTTGGTGTTTACCTGTATCTAAATTGAAACCACGAGTCTCAAAAAAATGAAAGTATTTTTTTCAATTAAACGCAGTATTACACTCTCATGATGGACGATACGAGTCGAATTCCGACAAACTTACGCATGCTGTTAATCTTCGAGGCGCTCGCGACCAGCGGACGCCCGATGACGCCGTCCGAACTTGGCGAAGAAATTGATTTGCCGAAACCGACGTTGCACCGTTTGTGTACCACCCTTGAGGATGAGGGGTTTTTGCTGCGGGATCATCACAGTGGACGTCTTCGTCCCGCGCGCCGTACCAGGTTGATGGCTATGGGACTGCAATCTGTGTCAAGGTTGCACATATCCAGAAGAATGGTTCTGAAATCAGTAGCTTCAAAGATTGAAGAAACATGTAATGTTGCGGCTCCGTCTGTGGCGGGAATGATTTATCTGGACCGCGTGGATACGCCTTGGCCGTTGAGATTTCAGCTGCCGGTAGGGACTGAGGTGCCGTTTCACTGCACGGCCAGCGGAAAGCTGTTTCTTGCGTCATTCAGTAACAATGACCTGATGTGCATTTTGGATGCGACCGAGCTGACGAAAGAGGCGCCGAATACAATTACGAATAAAGATCAGTTGTTTGCAGAAATCAAGCGGGTCCGTGAAACAGGGTATGCATGGGACAACGAGGAGTTTATGGCGGGTATGGTGGCTTTTGCTGTGCCGGTTAATGACCTTGAGGGCCGGTTTTCCTGTGCTGTTGCATTTCATGCTCCGGTCCAGCGAATCAGTTTTGAAAAAGCCAGTGAATTTGTACCTGACCTGCAAGAAGGCGCAGTTCAGATTCAAAGTATCCTGTTTGGTGAAGAGTCAGAGGAAGTATCCGTATAATGCGGGAGCTTCATTCGTTTCCTCTCTCCCCCTATTGTCGTAAAGTTCGGCTTTCCCTTGCGGAAAAGGGATTGCAGGCTGATCTGATCGAACATGAACCGTGGATGCGGTCAACGGAGCTGTTAAAGCTCAATCCTGCTTGTGAAGTACCGGTTCTGATCGAAGAAAATGGCCGTCTGATCACCGAATCAAATGCGATTTGCGAGTACCTGGAAGAAGTTTATCCTGCCAGGGCATTATTACCGCCCGCACCGGCGGAACGGGCCGAAGTTCGCAGGCTTGTCGGTTGGTTCGATGTGAAGTTCCGCAATGAGGTGACGGAAAATCTTCTCACTGAACGAGTCTTTAAACGACTTAAAAAACAGGGTGAGCCGGATTCGGCCTTTATCCGTGCAGGGGGTGCGAACCTGCGCACGCATCTTGACTATATCGCCTGGCTGATCGAGCGGCGTGGATGGCTTGGCGGGGACCGGATCAGTTATGCCGATTTCGCCGCTGCCGGACATCTCAGTTGCCTCGATTATATCGGCGCGGTGCCCTGGCATGAATTTCCTGCCGCGAAAATCTGGTATGCGAAAATAAAATCGCGTCCGGCGTTTCGTGGCGTACTGGCTGATCATGTGCCCGGTCTGCCGCCATCCGAGCATTACACCAATTTGGATTTTTGATGATCTGCTATTTAAAAGCGGAACAGCCCGCCATGCGAAGCATTGTGCAGATAAAGACTGCAGCCTGTTTTCTACAGTGACATGCGATCTCCGCCATAAGATTGAAACACTAAGCCGGGACGAGGGTTTTGAGGCATTCGGCATTTGCCGACCTGACGCCATGCGTGATGCAGGATTGCGACTGCGGCAATGGGTGGTGGATGGCAGGCATGGCGGTATGGCTTGGTTCGAAGAGCGTTTGAACTGGCGCAGTGATGCCGGTGCCCTATGGCCCGATGCGCGGTCAGTGATTATGCTGACGGAAAATTACGGACCTGATTGTGATCCGCTGGCAACATTACCGCAAAAGGACCGCGCAACAATCAGCGTATACGCCCGTAACCGTGATTATCATGACCGCATCAAAAAACGGCTCAAAAAAGTAGCGCGGCACATGGTGGCGCAAACGGGATGCGAGGTAAAAGTCTTTGTCGATACCGCGCCGGTTATGGAAAAACCGCTGGCGGCGGCGGCGGGACTTGGCTGGCAGGGCAAGCACACCAACCTTGTCTCGCGCAGTGCCGGGTCCTGGACGTTTCTGGGCGCGATATTCACTACGTTGGATTTGCCGGTGGATGAACCGCACCGGGATCAGTGCGGATCGTGCCGTGCCTGTCTGGATATATGTCCGACAGCGGCCTTTACTGCGCCCTATCAGCTGGATGCGCGGCGGTGCATTTCGTACCTGACCATCGAGCATAAGGGACCGGTGCCGCTGGAATACCGCGCGGCCCTCGGTAACCGGATTTACGGTTGTGACGATTGCCTTGCGGTATGCCCGTGGAACAAGTTCGCGCGTGATGCATCCGAGGCGGCCTATCATGCGCGGGAAGAACTGCGCGCGCCGAAACTGGCGGAACTGGCCGCGCTGGATGATGCCGCGTTCCGCGCGCTGTTCTCCGGCTCTCCGATCAAGCGCATCGGGCGGGACCGGTTTGTCCGCAACGTGCTTTATGCCATCGGCAACAGCGGTGACGCGGCCCTGCGCCCCGCCGCCGAAGCCCTTTTACAGGATGAAAGCGATATGGTGCGGGATGCGGCGGCATGGGCGAAATTGCGCCTCCCGCAATAATCATGCAGGCATGGCCCTGAACCTTGCGTGATGTTGCAGTGCGGAATAACCTCCGGACGAAAAACAGAATCATGATCAGGGAGAGAGTGTATGTCCGACGAAAAATTTGCCCCGAGCGCCGAAATGGTCGCCAATGCCCATGTGGATGCGTCCAAATATCAGGCGATGTATACCGCCTCGGTCAGTGATCCGGAGGCATTCTGGGGTGAAGAGGGCAAGCGTCTCGACTGGATCAAACCCTATACAAAAGTCAAAAACACCAGCTATGCGTATCCTGATATTTCCATCAAATGGTATGAGGATGGCGAACTGAATGTATGCGCAAACTGCGTAGATCGCCATGCGGATAAGACCCCTGAAAAAACCGCGATTATCTGGGAGGGCGACGACCCGACGGTTGATAAGCATATCTCTTACGGGGAGCTGAAACAGCAGGTTTCCAAACTCGGCAATGCGCTGAAAGGCATGGGCGTTCAAAAGGGCGACCGGGTGATCCTTTATATGCCGATGATCCCCGAGGCGGCCTATGCGATGCTGGCCTGTGCGCGGATCGGGGCGGTTCACTCGGTGGTGTTCGGCGGGTTCTCGCCTGATGCGCTGGCGGACCGGGTGCAGGATTGCGGGGCCAAGCTGGTTATTACCGCCGATGAAGCCCCGCGCGGGGGCCGCAACACGCCGCTTAAGGCCAATGCCGATAAAGCGATGGAGAAATGCGGCGATGACGTCAAACTATTGGTGGTCAAACGCACCGGCGGAAATGTTGGCTGGAACGATTCCCGCGATGTCTGGTGGCATGATGTCGTGGACAGCGCGAGCGACGATTGCCCTCCGGTCGCCGTAAATGCCGAAGACCCGCTTTTTATCCTATATACCTCCGGCTCCACCGGCAAACCGAAAGGTGTGCTGCATACCTCCGGCGGGTATCTGGTTTATGCCTCCATGACCCAGCAACTGACCTTCGATTACCACGAGGGCGATATCTTCTGGTGCACGGCGGATGTGGGCTGGGTCACGGGGCACAGCTATATTGTTTACGGGCCGCTGGCGAACGGTGCGACAACCGTGATGTTCGAGGGTGTGCCGACCTTTCCCGATGCGGGGCGGTTCTGGGATGTGTGCGCCAAGCACAAGGTCAACCAGTTCTACACGGCACCTACGGCAATCCGCGCCCTTATGGGCAAGGGTAACGGTTTTGTGGAGGGCAAAGACCTTTCGAACCTCAAGGTCCTCGGCACAGTTGGAGAGCCGATTAACCCCGAAGCCTGGAACTGGTACAATGATATTGTCGGCAAGGGCAAACTGCCGATCGTGGACACGTTCTGGCAGACGGAAACCGGCGGGCATATGCTGACGCCGCTCCCCGGTGCGATTGCGACCAAGCCCGGGTCGGCAACATTGCCGTTCTTCGGGGTGCAGCCCGTGCTGCTGGAGCCGGAAAGCGGGGCGGAAATTGCCGAGACCGAAGCCTCGGGCGTTTTGTGCATCAAGGATTCATGGCCCGGCCAGATGCGCACGGTTTACGGCGACCATGGCCGTTTTGTTGCAACGTATTTTCAGCAGTATAAAGGCTATTACTTCACCGGTGACGGATGCCGCCGCGACAGTGATGGCTATTACTGGATCACAGGGCGTGTGGATGACGTGATCAATGTCTCCGGCCACCGCATGGGCACCGCCGAAGTGGAAAGCGCGCTGGTGGCGCATCCGAAAGTGTCCGAGGCCGCCGTGGTCGGCTATCCCCATGACATCAAGGGGCAGGGCATTTACTGCTATGTTACTCTGATGGGCGGTGAGGCGAGTACGCAGGAGCTGCGCGAGGAATTGCAAAGCTGGGTCCGCAAAGAAATCGGCCCGATTGCCAAACCCGATCTGATACAATTTGCGCCCGGTCTGCCCAAAACCCGCTCCGGCAAGATCATGCGTCGTATCCTGCGCAAAATCGCCGAGGATGACTTTGGCTCGCTCGGCGATACCTCGACGCTTGCCGAACCGGAGGTGGTCGATGACCTGATCGAGAACCGGCAGAATAAGCAGGGGTAAGAGGCAATTTCATTCCATACTGGGCTTTCTCCGGTTGGTGTCCTCGCACTTCGTGGGTGTCCGGCCGGAGCGACCCGTTTGAGGGGTTTGAAATGAGTACGATGGTGGCCGGGCCGGTAAACCGGCAGGGCAATATTTACGGTGCGCGTTTTGCTAGCAATTTGCCAAGGTCAACCCAAAAAGATTCCGGGTCGCTGTACCCTGTGATTCTGCCGATTTCCCGGCCTTTATCTACGAGAACAAATGTGGGGGTTGCCCGGACAGGATAAACGGACTGAAATCGCGCCGGTCTAGGGTCGAACAGGTCAGCCAGAACGATCGGGGCGATTTTCCCCTCTGCAGTTTTGGCGTAATATCCGCCGACATCCCTTTTCCATTGTTCGCACCAGAGACAACCGTCAAATTCAAACAGGACAAGCTCTGCCGCATGAACCGGTGTGGCGAGCAAAGTCAGAGCTATGGTTAAGGTTTTCATAGCTGCCAGTATACTTCACGGATGTTAAAACCGCATAAGCGCGGGCAGGGTGCAGGGCACTCTCACTCTTTTTTGAAGGGGGTGTGCCCGCTGAGATAGGCAATTTCATCATTAACGGCGCGGCGTTCATGCTGAAGGTAATTGGCAATGGCGTTGCGGAAATCGGGATTTGCGATCCAATGGGCGGAGCAGGTTTCCGTCGGTTCGTACCCGCGCGCCAGCTTATGCTCTCCCTGCGCTCCGGCCTCGACCGTTTTTAGGCCGTGTGTAATGGCATAGTTGATCGCCTGATAGTAGCAGATTTCAAAATGCAGGCAGGGGTGATCTTCGCAACAGCCCCAGTAACGCCCGTACAACGTATCCTTTCCGATGACATTCAGCGCCCCGGCTACCCACTCGCTGTTGCGCCGTGCAAACACAAGAAGGATATCATCGCGCAAATTCTGCTGTGCGATTTCGAAAAAGCTGCGGGTCAGGTACGGGCTGCCCCACTTGCGTTCACCGGTATCCTGATAGAAAGCCCAAAACGCATCCCAATGTTCAGGCTGTATTGCATCACCGGTCAGATGAACGATTTCGACATTTTCAACGGCCTTAACACGTTCTTTACGTATCGCCTTGCGTTTGCGGGATGCAAGACCGGCAAGGAATGCGTCAAAATTTTCATATCCGTAGTTCCGCCAGTGAAATTGCTGATTTTTGCGGGTCAGGAAGCCGTATTTTTCAAAGCAGGTCAGCTCTGCGGCGGTACAGAAATTTATATGCAGCGAAGAGAGTTTATTGTCAGCCGCAATTTGTGCGGCACCAGATAACAATGCGCTTTCGGCCATATCGCGATCTGCATCAGGATGGGTCAGCAGCCGCCGCCCTGTCACCGGCGTAAAAGGCGAGGCAGACACAAGCTTGGGATAGTAATTCCCGCCTGCGCGCTCAAATGCCTGTGCCCAGCCGTGATCAAAGACGTATTCACCCTGTGAATGACCTTTGACATAAAGCGGCATCACGCCCAGTGTTTCACCTGCCTCTGTTTCGGCAAGCAAGTGCTTTGGATCCCAGCCCTCGCGCCAATGGGCCGACCCGCTAACTTCGAATGCACTTAGCCATCGATGCGTTGTAAAGGGGTTGATGGCACGGGTTTCACCGGTCTGTTCCGGTGCGGCGCAGGCATCCCAGAGGGCGGCATCGATATCCTCCACACCGTTAAGCAACCGAATCGAAACAGGGGTTCCGCCATCCATAATATTCTCCTTATGGATTGAGATACACTCTGCCGGTGGCGGGTCAAGCTATGGCCGGTAGCCTTCGAATGTGATCTGATCACAATGTTTGAGAGCGGCATCCGCCTGTTGCTGTGAGCGGATGGTCCAGCAGAATACCGGCACGCCCGCCGCGCGCAGCCTTTCTGTCGCCGGCGCCGGAAGGTTGAGCGCGCCGTAGGAGACGAAATCGGCCTCGAATTCCTCGAACCATTTCAATGCTGCAAGATCGGCGCGATAGCTTTCATCCACATGGTCGTCATGAGGGTGGTTGTAATCATAGGAGACAACGCCCCGCGCCAGTTCCGGCATGATCTGCCGCAGGTGCTCCGCAGAGAACGGATTGAAGGACATCACCGCACAATTTTGTGTCAGACCGGCGGCTCGGATCACCTCGCAGACCCGGCGTTCCAACGCGCCGTCGGTGCGGGTGAACGCCTCGCTTTGGTCCTTGATTTCGATCAGAAGCGGCGCGCGTGTGCCGATGCGCTCCAGCACAGTGCCGAGTGTCGGGATGGTTTCCTCCGCGCCCGTGAGGGGTATTTGCCCAAGCTGCTGTGCCGTGTGCGCGTCGGTGCGGCCCTTTGCACCGGTCAGACGTTCCAGCGTGTAATCGTGAAACACCATGGCTTCACCGTCCGAAGAGGGCTGGACATCCAGTTCAATGGCATAGCCTGCATCCGCCGCCGCAATGATCGCGGAGAGCGCATTTTCGGGCCGCTTTTCATCGTGAAGGCCGCGATGAGCAAAGGGCTGTGCCCAGAATGTTTCCGGCAGGCGGCTCATGGCCGGATTTCAAACATGCCTTCAACCTCCACAGGGGCATTGAAGGGCAGGGCGGCAACGCCGACGGCGGCGCGGGCATGGGCACCGGCTTCGCCGAAAATCGCGGCCATCAGATCGGAGGCCCCGTTGACGATGGCGGGGTGCTGTCCGTAATCGGGGGTGGAGGCGACAAATCCGCCAAGGCGAACAACGCGTGTTACCCTCGATAAATCGCCCCCGCAGGCCGCTTTCAACTGGGCTATCAGGTTGATTGCACAAAGCTGTGCCGCCGCGATGCCGTCCTCGTTACTGACCCCGCCGCCGAGTAAGCCGGTATATTTGACCGCACCATCGGCCATCGGAAGCTGTCCCGAGATCACCACCAGATTGCCGGTTTGAACATAGGGAACGTAATTCGCCGCCGGTGCGGGGGCGTCCGGCAGGGTGATGCCTTCGGCGCTCAGGCGGTCTTCGATGGTGTCCGGCATGGTGTCTCTCTCTTCGCAGGGTTTGCCGCAATAGCCTAAGCATGACTGCGGGGTCCGCTCAAGGGGTATAAATATCGTGGCGGGTGGCCGGGACTGCGGTAAAGCCCTTGGGGGATTTGCTGGCGAGGGTCTGATAAATCCGTGCCGAGCCGCGCTGGAATGCAAAGGAACATCCGCCTAAGTAAGCCGCCCAGATGCGGTAGGTTTCCGCTCCGACCAGGGCTTCGGCCTCGCTGCGGCGCTCGTAAAGACGCTGGCACCAGATGCGGGTGGTTTTCTGATAGTGCTGGCGCAGGGCCTCGACATCCTGCACCTCGAAACCGGCGATTTCCATTTCGGCGATCGTGTGCCCGATATCGTCCAGCTCGCCGCCCGGAAAAATGTATTTCTGGAGGGCGCGCTGTTCGGGGCGACTGGAGAATTTGCGGTGCTTGCGCTTGGCTCCCCGTGAAATCGCGTGGTTCATGAACAGGCCGCCGGGATTGAGCAGGTGCTGAACCGTGCGGAAATAGTCAGGAATATTGGCGAGGCCGATATGTTCATACATGCCGACCGAGCTTATTTTATCAAAACCGCCCTCCATCTCGCGGTAATCCTTGAGGTGTAGTGTGATACGCTCTGCGAGGCCGAGGCGGTCGATCTTTTCCTGTGCAAAGGCAAGCTGTTCTTCGGAGAGTGTGACCCCGTGACCTGTGATGCCGTAATGCTTTGCAGCGTGGCACAACAATCCGCCCCAACCGCACCCGATATCCAGTAATGTCTCACCCGGTTTGAGGCGGAGTTTACGGCAGATCAGGTCGAGTTTGTTGACCTGTGCCTGTTCCAGCGTCGCCTCCCATTCAGGGAAATGGGCGCAGGAATACTGCATTTCCGGATCAAGGAACAATTTGTAAAAATCATTGCCCACATCATAGTGGAACTGGATAAAGCGCTTGTTATCGCCGTCCTTGCGGCCATCACCCTCCGCATCCGTGCCGAAATCGCGGGTGCTGTCGGGATGATCAGCCTTTGCAAATAAAAATGGCGCAAGAGCCATAGCCGCCTTTTTCTTGCTGATCGCCTTGAACCTTCGCCGGTATGTTCTGTCATGGGCCACCGGTTCTGCGATATCAATGATTGAACCGCCCTCGATATCTATGCGGCCCTTGGCGTAGTGGCGGATCAGGCGGTCAAGCCCGGGACGGCGCAGCAGTGACGGCAGCACACCAGGCGAACCGATGCGAAGGGCAAGACCCGGCACGACGTCCGACCCCAAAGGCTCAAGCGAGCCGTCCCACAGACGCAGGGAAAAATGCGCATCAACTTTGTCCTTGATGTGGTGTGCCAGTTTCCGTGCGGCGCGAAGTTTGCGGTCATCACTCATATTTTTGGCCCTGCGGCTTGCATTTTCCGTTATCCCGGACCGTCTTACTATCGGGTCGGGACGTCGAATTCTAACAAATTCAGTCGCAAACAACCCTTTGACCTGATGACCTGTTCCATAAGCTTCTGACGTGAATAGAGGGTGGAGTGACGGCGATGGAAGCGGATTTCGTCATTATCGGTTCCGGTTCGGCGGGCAGCGCAATGGCATACCGTCTGAGCGAAGACGGCAAGCATTCCGTGATCGTCCTTGAATACGGTGGTACCGATTGGGGACCGTTTATTCAGATGCCCGGTGCGCTGTCCTTTCCGATGAATATGAAGCGCTATGACTGGGGCTATGAAAGCGAC
>CALFWP010000016.1 GCA_937927905.1 uncultured Neomegalonema sp. | reverse complement strand
AGGATTTTCCACATTAAAGAGTGATGACCCTGAGAAAGAAGCTGGTTCATTCCCCGAGGTCCATGGTTTCAGCGAGACCGAGCTCCTGAAGGTACCCGGCGCTGGTCGATGATGATGGATGTTTTGCTGGCAAGAAGGATGTCGATGCGCGCATCGATCTCCGCAATTTGGAAAGCGGTCTTGGCAGATGCAGGATTTGCCGTCGCCGCATTTGGAGGGGTGTTCTCTCGGGCTTCTTCGATGCCGGGGAGCAATGCGGGGTCGCCAAGGCGGGCTTCCAGTGCCTTCGGCTTGACGCCGAGCCAGCGGCTCAATGAATAGATCTTGCCAATGTCGTCGAGGGCTACGAAGCCGCGCCGGTCGCCACGGCAAAGCGTGAACCCGGCATCGGCAAGGGCGGATTGGAAACTCGCTGCGTTATCGGAGCCCGACCAGCAGGATTGCAGTAGTGCCTTGGTTGCGCGGGGATCACGCTTCCAGCGTTTGGCAACCTGATATTCCTCGAGCGAGAAATTCAGCGGATCGCTTTGCGCACGATCCTCGTGGCCCTTCGGCACATCCCATCCATGATGAAGGTAAAGTTCGTGCGAAAGCTGGCAGAGCCGCTCCTTGAAGAAAGGCAGGTTGATGGCCTTCAATGTGGTGCCGTCGATCCGGCTGACGACGAGATGGCAATGCCGCCGCCCATGCTTTTCGTGGAAGATCACGACATGAGGCTGGCCCGACAGGCCGAGCCTCTGCATGGCACTCTCGATGGCCGCCTCGAAATCCGCGTTCGACACCACGGCACCTTCGGGCGGTGATAGCGACAGGGAGAACAGGAAGTTCTTGCATCGTGTCGCCCGGTTGACGGCCTCGATCTCCTCGAAGGCTCCGGCGACATCATCGGCCAGAAAGCCATTGATGGCGTGCACCTCGATATGATCGTTATCTTGCGTGTTGAGGAGATGCCGCGCGAGATTCTGTGCGGAGCCGCGTTCACTGGCTTTCAGGATCATGGCTTATCCTCATTCTTGGGGCGGGAACCGAGGGCGCGGAGCAAGTCCAGGCGCAAGGCAGACAGTTCATCACGGACATCCCGCAACAGGGCTGTCGCGTCCGCATAGTTAGGCAGTAGGCCAAGGCGTGATAGTTCGGCGAATTCGGCGATCCGGTCGGATATGCTGGATGATCCAATCGCCATCAGAATGCGCGCGAGCATGCGCTGCCTCTCCAACGGTGACAGGCGTCGATCCTCTTCGGCAACACATTCTGTGTTCATGTCGGTGAAGAGGCGTTCCCTGATATACGCGCTGACCGGTCGTTCGCCCGCAGCCGCGCGCAAGTACGCTTGCTCCTCTGGCGTCAGGCGCACGGAAACGGGAGCCGACTTCGCGGCTTTCTCTGAGAGTTTCATTGTCATGGGCATGGGAGAGCAGTCGGAGCCGACCAATTGGGATCGGTCAGCCTCGGGCCGCTTAAAATATCATGGGTTTATATCAAGAGATTTCCGCCGCTTGCGGCGGGTTGTTGGAAAATCGGAAAGCACGGCATTCGCGTCGAAACTCGTGCCTTTCAGCACCGAATCCCATGTCGCCAGCTCTTCAAAAATAGCGCCAATGCGGTTCGAACTTTCTCCGCTGGGGCGCACCAGACAGATTAAGCTAAAATTTTACTCTGTGTGAAACTTCACTTTTATTTTGCTGTACGTTTTTTCGCAATCAGGCCCTTTGAGGGGTTGTATGCGTAAACCGAGACACAAAAGAACAGACTTGCGACTGTGCAGACAATTCCAAGAGCGCTTAAATTGAGCTGGCCGTAAAGAGCAAAACGGATCAACTCAACGCAGTAGGTAAACGGATTCCAGTTACAGATTACATAGAGAAGCGTGCTTGATTCTTCGATCCGCCAAAGCGGGTAAAGGGCAGAGGATGCAAAAAACATCGGGAAAATCACAAAGTTCATCACCCCGGCGAAATTTTCAAGCTGACGTATGGCGGATGACAGAAACAGTCCCATCGCACCCAGCATCATACCCGATACCAACAGCGCAGGCAGGACGGTCAGGTACCCGCTGAGGGGCGGTTCGATCTCCCAGAACCAGGCGATAAACAAAAACGCATAGACCTGAAGCACCGAGACCGCGACTCCGGCCATCAGCTTTGAAAACAACAGGAACCAGCGCGGATACGGGCTGGTCAGCAATGTCCGCATCGCTCCGGTTTCGCGGTCATAGACCATTGATAATGACGACTGCATACCGTTGAAAAGCTGTATCATCGCGCACAGACCGGGCGTTATGTAGACCTCGTATAGAATATAGGTCTCATAGGGCGGAACGATCGACACACCCAGTACGGAACGGAACCCCGCTGCGAAAATAAAGAGCCACACCAAAGGGCGGACCAGGGCCGAAAGGAACCGCTCGCGCTGTTTGGTAAAGCGCAGAGCCTCACGCGAAACGATACCGCAAAAGCATATCAGCGCCCCACGCCCGTTTAACCGGCCCGGGGTCAAACCCTCTCCTCCCGCGTTACAACACCGGTTCGTGCCAAAAACGCGTCATTTAAGGATTGGCTACCCATGATCTCAGCTGCTGTATCACGGGCCAGTACGCGTCCCTCATGAAGAATGACCACATCATCCTGAGGTTCAATTTCATCAAACAAATGCGTTGCCCAAAGCACACCGACATTATGTTCGCTGACAAGAGTACGAACAACGGAGATAACATCCCTCCGCGATTGCACATCCAGCCCGACTGTTGCCTCATCAAGTAATAGCAACGCCGGGTCATGCAGGAGCGCCCGTGCGATTTCCGCACGGCGGATTTGTCCGCCGGAAAGTGTTCTGACATTTGCACCTGTTTTATCCTGCAATCCAACACGCTTCAGGACCAGCTCGCTTCGTTCCTGCGACTCGCGCCTGCCGATACCGTGCAAAGCGGCATGATACTGCATATTCTGACGAACACTGAGGCTCGCATCCAACGAACGGTTTTGAAAAACAACACCTGTGCGCGCCAGTGCAGGGCCGGGCGCGTCGCGAATGTCATAACCGCAAACCGCAATACGGCCACTCACATTGTCATAAAGACGGGTGATGAGCGAAAACAAAGTGGTTTTACCGGCACCGTTTATTCCCAGTAAAGCAGTCAGTCTGCCTTGCCGGACATCGAAAGAAACATCATCAAGCGCTTTTTTCCGCCCGAATGCGTGACTTACGTTGCGGATATCGAGCGCTGCAATTGTGGAGCCGATGTCATGATCCCCGTCAGCGTTATTTTTCGTGTCACTCACTGTATACTGATCTGAACTCTCTGACTGTCGCCCTTTGTACCGGGAATGTGCAGCGTATAGCGGCCGGGTTTGATTGCAATAAATGACAACTCAATGGTCCCTTCATCGTCAAATTCAAAGCTGTCGAGGCCGAGAGGACGGATTTCCAAATCATTGATCACCACTTCATTAATCCAGATCGCGCGAAAAAATTCCGCTCCGGACAGGGCCAGCTCCGCAGACCCGTCAGAGACAATATCAATCTTGTAATAAACTCCGGATTGCAGTTTCAGATCCTTCTCCGATAACGGCTGTCCAGAGGCCATTGTAATCGGCGGCAACTCTTCACGATTGCACTTGGCCAGAAGACCGGCAAACCCCATCTGCTTTGCATTGCAAAGCGGCGCAGCCTCCGCAGTCATTGGTGCATCATGGCTGAAAAAAATAAAACCGAGTGCGGCAAATGCAGCAAATCCGTATCTCATAACAATTCCCACTCCGGTTCAATGCCCGTATATTGCGGGCTTTTTTATTCGTAATAGCTGATTTAATCATCATAAGTGATACAACTTCAACCACCGGTATTTTGTATCATCTGCCGAGACCCCGTGGCAAATTATAGCGTGGGATCAGCTATACAGATTTTTAGTGCAGCGGCGATGCGCCACGGCCTGATCCTGCTTGCCATAAATCCCTTGCTCTGCTCCGCTATCCGCCTCTAAACGTTTTTTTATGAAGATTTTATTCCTGGGTGATCTGTTCGGACGCAGTGGCCGGACAGCGGCTATAGATGCCCTTCCAATGCTGCGCCGGCGCCTCAAAGCGGATTGTGTGATCGTTAATGCTGAAAACGCAGCGGCCGGTTTCGGCCTGACCTCTCAAATCGCAGAGGCAGTTTTCGATGCCGGCGCAGACGTGATTACGCTTGGCAATCATGCATTTGACAATCGGGAAATCATTCCGCATCTGGCCGGAGAATCCCGCATCGTCCGGCCTACAAATCTGCCCAAGGGAGCACCGGGGCGCGGCTCAACACTTATTGAGATAAATGACGGACGCAGGGTACTTGTGATCAATGCTCTCGGACGGGTCTTTATGAATCCTGTTGATGATCCGTTCTCCACCATCGAAGCGGAACTGGAGGCCTGCCCCCTCGGGACGGCGTGCGATGCATCTATTGTCGATTTTCATGCGGAGGCAACGTCGGAAAAATGCGCTATGGGGCATTGGTGCGACGGGCGTGCAACACTGGTTGTCGGAACGCATACACATATCCCGACCGCCGATGCGCAGGTTCTGCCGCGCGGGACCGCCTATCAGACCGATTGCGGTATGTGCGGAGACTTTGACTCGGTCATCGGTGTTGAAAAGACTGAACCACTACAGCGCTTCATCACCGGCATGTCGAGTGGAAGGTTTGAACCGGCGACAGGAGATGCAACCATATGCGGTGTTTTCGTCGAAAGTGATGACAGCACCGGTTTAGCCACACGTATTGCCCCCCTTCGCATCAAAGGACGGCTGATTCAGACATGGCCCGATATTGGAGCGGATACGGTCGGGTTATTATAAATAATTACCGACATGAAAACCACCGCACATGCCATAAATATCGATCCGCTTACAGTCATGAGTACGCGTGCATTTCTTTTATCAGAGCATCAGAAATGACGAATGCGACCGAAGACAGGCGCAAAGGATATCTGATCACATTACTTGGCGTGTTCTGGCTTTCGCCTGATGCACTCGTGCTGCGCCTGATCAATACCGACGCGGTAAACATCATTGCCTTTCGCGGCGGCATGGCGGTGATTACGCTCTATCTGTTTTTGCTCTGGAGGGATGGCCGCGCCGCATTTACAAAGTTTTTACACGGCGGCTGGCCTATGATCATTATCGGCCTGATGTATGCGATCAACAGCGCTGCCTTTGTTTACGCGGTTGAACATACGGCCGTCGCAAATGTTCTGGTGATACTTGCCGCAACACCGCTTTTTGCTGCTGTGCTGGGCTGGTTGCTGTTATCGGAGATACCGGCAAAGATGACGTTGCTGGCGATACTTCTGGGCGGTGCAGGTGTTATGGTGTCCGCAATCGGCGGTGTAACGGGCGGCAGTGCAACCGGGATCATCGCATCTGTGACGACAACCGTTTTGCTTGCCGCACAATTCACTATGCTGCGATATTGGCCGAAGGTGGACAATGTCGGCGCTGTTATTGTCGGGTCCGCATTGATGGGCATTGCCGGTTTCTCATTTGGTCATCCTTTGTCATTGGATGGATACCCGTTGCTTTTGGCGATTATGCTCGGCCTGGCGCTGACTCCGATTGCGTACACGCTGGTCACTATCGGTCCGCGTTATTTATCCAGCGCAGAGGTCAGCCTGACGATGCTGCTTGAAACGGCGCTCGGCCCCCTCTGGGTCTGGCTTTTTCTGCATGAGGAGCCACCCGCGACTGCACTGACCGGCGGGGGAATTATTATACTGGCCGTCATGGTCGCCTCTTATTCGGCCTTCAGGAGACCGGCATGAGCATTTTTAAAAGCAATATCGACCCGATTGAACGCGTCTTCAATCCATTAAACGGAAAGCACCTGCTGGATATCGGATGCGGTCGGGGGCACTTGTGCCGGGCACTCGGCCGTCGCGGAGCACGGATGACCGGCGTTGATCCACAGGCGGCAATGCTAGAACTGGCCCGCAGCACCGCACCGGATACGCAGTTTGTTCAGGCCGGATGTGAAGATTTACCTTTCGAAGACCACAGTTTTGACGGCGCAATTATCCTCAACAGTCTGCACCATGTGCCCGAAACAGTCATGGCGGCAGGTCTGGCAAAAACGATGCAGGTTATCAGACCGGGCGGTACATTTCTGATATTGGAGCCGCTGGCACGGGGTGGGTATCATGAGGTTTTTGCACCGATAGACGACGAAACGGATATACGCGCCAAGGCACTGGAAATACTGGATGAATTTATTTCAACCGGACCCGTGACGCTTGAATTCAGGACCGAATACGAGATCACGATCCCTGAAGAAAACGTCGAATCCGTGTTGTCCGGTGCCATAAGGGTCAACCCTTCGCGCGCAGCACTTGTAGAAGAAAAACGTCACGAAGTTTCAAAGCTATTCGATCTTCATGCAAAACAGAGCGAAAAAGGCACCACGTTGGATCAGCCTATGATCGCGATCGCTCTTAAAAAGGTATAAAATTGCATTAATTATAATCATTTTAAATTATATGCACAATTATTATGCGTTTTGTAAAACCATCCGCTTGACTCACCATAAGACATGATCACTCTCGCGCGCTGACTGCGGCATGTACTGTGCTGCGCTAAATGAACGAGGGACACTATGAATGCAGCGGATACCGCGTGGATCATCGTCGCAACGGCGTTGGTCCTGTTTATGACTTTGCCGGGTTTGGCATTATTTTACGGCGGGCTTGTCCGCTCGCGTAACGTTCTCTCGGTGCTTATGCACTGCTTTTCAATTGCATGCGTTATGTCGGTTCTATGGCTGGTTGCCGGTTATTCCATTGCGTTCGGGGATGGCGGCGCGGCCAATGCCTATTGGGGCGGATTCGGCAAGATGTTTTTGAGCGGTATCACAACGGACACGCTGTCCGGAACGATACCCGAATTGCTGTTCTTTGCATTCCAGATGACCTTTGCGGTTATTACGCCTGCACTCATCGTGGGCGCATATGTAGAGCGCGTCAGCTTCGGATTTGTCATCGCGTTTTCCTCGCTTTGGATGCTGCTGTGTTATGCGCCTGTTACACACTGGATCTGGGGCGGCGGATGGCTTGCCGATATGGGCGTGATGGATTTTGCCGGTGGCATCGTTGTTCACGAGACAGCGGGTATCGCCGCGCTGGTACTTGCCTATATGCTTGGCTCACGTCGCGGATTCCCAAATGAACTAAAGCCACCACACAATCCCGGCATGACCATGATCGGCGCGGCAATGCTTTGGGTCGGCTGGTTCGGCTTTAATGCCGGATCACAGCTTGCGGCGGATGGCGGTGCAGCTATGGCATTAGTGGTCACGCATATCTCAGCAGCAACGGCGTCGATTACCTGGGCCGCATATGAGCGCTTCAAATACGGAAAAGCCTCAATGATCGGTATGGTGACAGGCACAATTGCCGGCCTAGCCTCGATTACACCTGCCTCCGGCTTTGTCGGCCCTGTAGGGGCCTTGTTTATCGGTGCGGTTGCGGGTGTCCTGTGTCAGATCATGTGCGGTATCGTGAAAGAAAAGATGAAAATCGATGATTCTCTTGATGTTTTCGCGGTTCATGGTGTTGGCGGCATCTTCGGCACACTGATGGCACCGCTTTTGGCCATCAACGCGCTTGAGGGCGGACAAAGCCTAATGACACAGATCATTGCACTGATCGCTGTCGGCAGCTTTACGCTAATTGCCACAATCGCAATTGCCATGGTCTGCAAAGCGATTTTCGGCTTACGTATCAGCGATGAGGCGGAGATTGAGGGACTGGACTACACCGCACATGGCGAGCGCGCCTATGATATGGCATCCTGATGATGTTCGCCACAGAATGAAAACGTTATCGGACTAAGACATAACGTATGTCTTGGAATGCGAATGGCCCCGTGTTTCTGCATGGGGCCGTTATTGCGACCGGCAGCCGGTAACCCGCCGGAAAGGGTTGTCGCATACAGTGCATATCATGCAAAGACTCCATGAATTCGATGCTTTACGCGGAATTGCAGCTGTTGCCGTCGTGTTTTCACACCTGCTGAATTACCGGCCCGCAGAGACAGGCGACATTTATGCGCACTGGAGCGCTCCGTTATGGAGCTTTGCGGCAAATGGCCATTTTGCGGTGCTGATATTCTTTGCCATCAGCGGGTTCGTGCTGTCCTACCCTTATTTTACGGGTGCAAAGAATGAGCGGAATCTGCTGATTGATATTGCAAACAGGTTACCTCGCCTGATGATACCGGTCTTTCTGACCGGCGTGTTGTGCTTTATCATTCAGGCCGGAGCGTTATGGGCCACTGCAAGCGCACAGCCTGCGCCCTTTGCAGCGCCGCAATGGATTGAAAGATGGCATGTCAATGACTGGGACGCGGTTCGCGTGCTTGAATTTCTGTTAACACGGGTTTTCTTTTTCTACAGCGAAACCGACACTTTCAACGTGAACCTTTGGACAATGCCGGTCGAGTTCGCTTTTTCCCTGATAATTTTTGCAGTGGCGGCGCTGTTACTGCGACGCTTTGACATCGCAGCGCTTCTTACGCTGATCGCTGCCGCATGCATTATATCGTGGCGCGCAGGACCGGTGGAGTTTTTCCTGAAAGGTCTGGCAGGAAGCGTATTTTTCCTCGGCCTTCTGGTCGCCCGCCATTGGGAAAGTGTAAAAGCAGTGGTCGCGCGCCGTTCATGGATGCCCGGCGTACTGATGATCGGCGGCCTGCTGACCT
>CALFWP010000015.1 GCA_937927905.1 uncultured Neomegalonema sp. | reverse complement strand
GAAGAAACCGAATTTGCCGCTGGAGGCGAAGCGCATATCGTGCGCGCCGGTCCCGGCAGTTCGGACGCGGAATTTGCCACGTATCTTTTTGACCGCAAAAATCCGCGCGGTGTACATTTTGAACGCTGGCGTCATGCGTTCGGCTGCGGCAAGTGGTTCCACATGGTCCGCTCGACCCAGACACTGGAGGTATTCGGTGTTTATGCGGCGGATATCACAACACCGCCTCAGGATATTCTGGATCGTGTAGATGCCGCCAAAGCGGAAGGGCGCGTAAAATGACACAATCGAACCGATTACAAAACGGTGGTGCGCTGATCGACCGTCTGCACCAGATCAAATTCTTTTTCGACGGTAAGCCTTACAAAGGATATCCGGGCGATACATTGGCTTCCGCTTTGTTGGCAAACGGCGTCAAGTTGGTCAACCGTTCCTACAAATATCATCGCCCGCGCGGGGTAATCTCTGCAGGGCCGGAAGAACCGAATGCGCTGGTCAATCTGGGTGCAGGGGCAACCCATGAACCAAATATCCGCATGACACAGATTGAATTGCATGACGGGTTGGAGGCGACCAGTCAGAACCGGTTTCCGAGCCTCGATGCGGATGTCGGTGTTCTGAATGCGGCGGCTTCGCGGCTTTATCCGGCTGGGTTTTACTACAAAACATTCATCCATCCGCGCCATGCATGGAAATACCTGTTTGAGCCGGTGATCCGCCGTATAGCAGGTCTTGGTAAAGCGCCGACCCAGGCCGATACGTCGCAATACGAGCATACTTATGCGTTCTGTGATGTGCTGATTGCCGGTGGAGGTATCGCCGGATTGATTGCTGCAAAAACCGCCGGTGAAGCCGGTGCGCGGGTTATCCTCGCTGAGCAAACAGAGCGCTTAGGCGGACGGTTGCTGGTTGATGATGATGCGGAAATAGACGGCAAACCGGCGCGGGTCTGGCTGGATGAAACCATTGATGCTTTGCAGACTATGGATAACGTTACAATCCGTCTGCGCACCTGCTGTTCGGCGGCATACGATCATAATTACTGTTTGCTTTATGAGCGTAGCGGCGATCGCGGCGAAGCAGCGCAGGTCCGGCACCGGCTTTGGCGTGTGCGTGCCGGCCGTGTGATTGCGGCAACTGGCATGATCGAGCGGCCGATTGCGTTTCATTATAATGATGTACCGGGTATTATGCTGGCCGGTGCCGTGCGCGATTACGTCAAACTCTGGGGTGTTTCCCCAGGGGAAAAGACGGTTGTTTACACGACCAATGACGACGGATACCGGACAGCTCTGGCATTACATGAGGCGGGCTGTAGGATTCGCGCGATTCTTGACAGTCGCCGCGATCCACAAGGAGCGCTTGTTGAAAAAGTTAGGGCAGCCGGTCTCGAAATCCGACCCAATACCGGCATAGGTAAAGCCAAGGCAAAACGGAACCGGCTTGATCACATCGAGACGGTGAACTTCGACAAACCGGACGCGCCGGGCAAAACGATGTATTGCGATTGCGTGGCTATGTCGAACGGCTGGTCGCCTGTAATACACCTTTACTCGCACTCCGGCGGTAAGGCGGTTTGGGATGAGGATGCGGTAATGTACCGCCCTGATCCTGATAATCCGCCGCGCGGCAAGGATGCCGAGGCAATGGTTTTTGCTGCGGGCGGTGCCAGTGGTGCGCTGACCACGGATACCGTTGTTGCGCAGGCGTCGGAGGTCACAGCCGAGGCTTTAACGCAACTGGGGATGCAGGCGAATGGCACGGTGCCTGAGGTGAGCGCTGTTTCCGAAGAGGCAATTGTACCGGTTTGGTCCACGCCTTCACCCGGAAAGGCCGGCCTTGGTGCCAAGCATTTCCTTGATTACCAGAATGATGTTACCGTTGCCGATGTCGTGCTGGCTGCGCGTGAAGGGTATGAATCGGTTGAGCATGCCAAACGCTATACCACACTGGGTATGGCAACCGATCAGGGCAAGCTGTCGAATATCAACGGCCATGCCATACTCGGCAAAACACTGGGTAAGAAGATGGCCGAGGTCGGCACAACCACCTTCCGCCCTCCCTACACACCGGTATCATTCGGGGCGATTGCGGGGCGCGAAACCGGCAATCTGTTCAAGCCTGTGCGCCGGACCGCAATGCATGACTGGCATGCTGATCATGGCGCGGATTGGGAGCCGGTAGGCGATTGGAGACGCCCTTACCGGTATCAGCAGGGCAGCGAAGACCGTGATACCTCGATCCGCCGTGAATGCCTGCGTGTACGCAACAGTGTCGGTGTTTTGGACGCTTCAACGTTGGGTAAGATTATCGTTAAAGGACCGGATGCGCTGAAGTTTCTCGACATGATGTACACTAACATGATGTCGAGCCTGAAACCCGGGAAATGCCGCTACGGTCTCATGAATAACGAGAACGGCTTTCTTATGGATGACGGCGTGGTCGTGCGCCTGGATGAAGACACTTTCCTGTGTCACACGACTTCAGGTGGCGCAGACCGCATTCATAGCTGGTTCGAAGAGTGGCTTCAGACCGAATGGTTTGACCTGAAAGTCTATGTCGCAAATATCACGGAACAATTTTCACAGATTGCCATTGCCGGACCGAAAGCGCTTGAATTGCTCGGCGCGCTGGACAGCAATATTGATTTTGCATCTGTGCCGTTTATGGGCATGGCGGCAGGCACAGTTGAGGGGTGCCCGGTGCGGGTCTTCCGTATCTCGTTTACGGGCGAGCTGTCGTATGAATTTGCTGTGCCTGTATCTTTCGGTCTGACGCTTTGGAAAAAACTGCATGCGGCGGCAGAGGCGCTCGGGGGCGGGGTTTACGGCACCGAGGCCCAGCATATCCTGCGTGCGGAAAAAGGCTTCGTCGTAATCGGTGATGAAACCGACGGCACGGTGACCGCTCATGATGTCGGCATGTCCTGGGCGGTATCGAAAAAGAAAGAAGATTTTATCGGCAAGCGCGCCATGCAAAGATCGGACCTGATCAGAGCGGACCGTAAACAGCTTGTCGGTTTGCTGACTGAAGACCCCCATGAAGTGCTGCCCGACGGGGCACATGGTGTGGAGAACGGCAAGGCTATCGGCCATGTTACCTCAAGCTATTTTTCGCCTTCACTGAACCGTTCTATCGCTATGGCGCTCATCAATGGTGGGCAGGGTCGTTTTGGTGAGGTGATCCGTATTTCAACAGCAAAGAATAAAACCGTTAGGGCCGTGATTTGTGATCCGGTATTCTATGACAAAAAGGGAGAGCGTCAGCATGTCTGAATGTGACCTGAATTTGGCTCATCCTATTCTCGAAGGTGTCAATCGCATCGGGGCGGGCGGATTGAAACTCTCGGTACAGCCTTTGCGCGGCATGGTGACTTTGCGTGGTGATCTCTCAAGTACAGCTGTTGCCGGTGCCGTGAAACAGGCGGTCGGCTCTGAGATGCCTGATATACGAAAGGCAACGGACTCTGCACTTTGGATGTCACCGGATGAGTTACTGTTGCTGATGCCTTATGGCGAAGCGGGGGCAGCGGTCGAAAAGATCAGCAATGCATTATCTGGCGAACATCATCTTGCGCTTGATGTCTCAGATGCGCGTACGCTGTTTCGGTTGGAGGGAACTGCGGCGCGTGAAGTTCTGGCAAAGGGCGCACCGGTTGATTTGTCACGCGATAAATTCGGCAAAGGAGATTTGCGCCGGACCCGCATAAGCCATATTGCCGCTGCGTTCTGGCAGTCGGCGGCGGAGCCGGATGTGTTTGAGATTATCTGTTTCCGCTCGTATGCCACCTATCTTTGGGAATGGCTGGAGGAATCATCCCACGAAGGATCTATGCCAGGATTTTTGTGATTTACCGGCTGTTTATTCTTCCTGCTCAACATTCACTTCAAGAAGCATTGAGAATGCGTGGAATACAGTCTGTTTACGGCATTTATGTCGCTTTCCGTGCTTGTCGCGGCAGACGGGTTCTGACACGCTGGGATAAGCTGCGTATTGGGGCGATATGAGTAAATGCCTTATGAATGATACATTTCTGCGGTTCATGTCCCGCATTGCTGCTGTGCGTCCTACGCTCTCTGCAGAAGCACCGTCCCATCCACGCCAGGCTCCGCCTTTCTTTTTCTGACAGTTATTTTTAAATCTTGCCGGAAAAATACGAGTGCAATCCATGTCTACAGAAACCCGATCGCGTCCCTCCCGCCGTGCCGGAGGGCGCGAAGCCCGTAAAGCCCTACGTGCTGCCCCGCTTGCCGAGGATAGCCGCCCCGTTCGTGCGGGTCTGAGCGGCGGCCGCTACAAACCGCTGACAGATGCCGAAGTGGAGCGGATACATGAAACGGTCCTGAAAATCCTCGACGAAATCGGCCTGTCGCTTGCGCCGGAAAGCGGTATTGCGGCAATGACGGCCTATGGTGCGGTCTATAGCGAAGAGGACCAGCGTATCCGCTTTCCCCGTGGGGTGGTTGAAAAGGCCCTGAAAGATGCCAACCGGGATATGACGTTGTGCGGCCGTGATCCGAAACATGATCTTCATCCCGGCGGGCATCGCGTCCATTACGGGACAGCAGGG
>CALFWP010000014.1 GCA_937927905.1 uncultured Neomegalonema sp. | reverse complement strand
CCTGCGGTAAGGTTGAAACCCTTCGACTTCATCCTCAATCCGGAACCGCGATATACCGGTCAAAGCAATCAGATAGCGATTGTCATCCGTTTCCGAAAACGTCACGATGCGGCCTGCACAGCCGACATTGTATAGTTTCCGTCCGGTCTCTGAAGTCTCATTACTGCGGGGTTGCACCATACCGATCAGGCGATGTTCGGTTTTCAAAGCATCATCGACCATTGCGATATAACGCGGCTCGAAAATATTGAGCGGCAACCGGCCCCGCGGCAGCAATAATGCACCGGGCAACGGAAACACCGGAATCACATCCGGTGCGTTCTGAATGGCAAACCGGTGCTGTACAGAACTCATGCAAACATCAGCGAAGACAAACGACGACGCCCCTTCAATGTCAGCGGGTCTGCCGGTCCCAGGGCTTCAAAAATTTTGAACAGCTGTTCTTTCGCCGCGCCGTCATTCCATTCACGGTCACGGGAGAAAATTGTCAGAAGCTCATCAATCGCCTGTTCGTTCTGCCCGCTGCCCACCAGGGCCAGAGCGTATTCCATACGCGCAGCGTGATTGTCCGGTTCCGCACGCACCGCCGCTGCAAGCGCATCGGTTTCACCGGCATCCCCTGCCGTTTCAGACAGATCAATCATGGACCGGACCTGCTGTACGAGAGGGTCCGAGGCCTTATCCGCCGGAACCATGTCCAGGGTTTCACGGGCACGGTCCAATTCCCCGCTGGCGGCATAACAGCGGGACAAGCCTGTAATCGCTCTCAGATTTTCCGGTTTTACACCCAGGATTTGAGCATAAACCTGCGCCGCCTCGCCCGCGCCGCCCTGTGCAACAGCCTCATCTGCGGCATCCAGCATGGCATCAATCTGATCATCCTCGCCGCCACCGCCCGCCTGTAACAGCTTGCCGAGAAAAGCATCGATCTGACCCGCCGTTTGCGCGCCCATAAACCCGTCCACCGGCTGTCCGCCGGCAAAGCCGAATACCGCCGGAATGGATTGCACACGCAATTGTCCTGCAATTTGCGGGTGTTCATCAATATTAATCCGGACAAGTTTGACTTTGCCTGCGTTTTTGCGGACTGCCGCCTCCAGCTGAGGCCCCAACGTCCGGCACGGTCCGCACCACGGCGCGGTAAACTGAACCACAACCGGTGTCGACTGCGATGCCTCGATCACATCCGTCATGAAACCGGCATCGGTGCCGTCCATGACCATATCACCTGCACCGGCATCAGCGCTTGTTCCGCCCAGTCCCAACATCAAAAACTTCCTCGCATGGATGCGCCTTAAGGATGCGCGTCGAAATCAATAATCTTTGCCGTATGACCGCATGCGGCAATAAATTTCATTAAGTTATCTGATGAAATAGCAGTCGTTGCCTCATTGTGAAGGGGGTGAGCGTGAATCGTTTCGGATTCCTGCAAAGCGGCATCCATCGCAAAGGTCACTTTTTTCTCCGCATCACGGTCATTGATCAGCGAAAACGGCGTGACCGCCCCCGGTTTGACACCAAGCGTATCCCATAAAAGATCAGGTTTTCCGAAACTTAGGCGCGCACAATCCAGCACTTTATGCAGCGCCTTCATGTCCACCATCCGGTTTTCCAGACAGGTCAGCAAAAACAAGTTACCCTTTTTATCCTTCAAAAACAGGTTTTTTATGTGCGCGCCGGGCAGGTCACCACGCAGCACCTGGCTTTCCTCAACCGTATGAAGGGCCGGATGTGTCACTGTGGTGGTCTTAATGTCCAGCTCATCCAGAAACGCGAACAGCTCTTCGGCGGACACGGCCATTACGCGCCCTCCATTGCGGCAATTGCATCCGCCTTTGCCAAAAGGCGTCTGGCAGTTTCAACATGCAGGTTTTCAACGATTTTCCCGTCAACCACTGCCACACCTTCACCCTTGGCCGTGGCATCGGCAAAGGCTTCGACCTGCCGCCTCGCCAGGTCCAATGCGCTTTGATCCGGTGAAAAGACACTGTTACATGCCGCGATTTGTGCAGGGTGGATCAGGGTCTTGCCGTCAAAACCCATCGCTCTGCCCTGCGCACAGGACGCGCGCAGGCCATCCTCATCCTTAAATGCATTGTAGACACCATCCACAATCGCCAGCCCGTGCGCTTTTGCAGCCAGTATACATAGCCCCAGTGACGTAATGACCGGTTCCCGCGCAGGTGTATGCTCGGCACCCAGATCCTTGACCAGATCATTCGTCCCCATAACAAAACAACCGAGCCTAGGCGTCGCCGCAGCAATCGTAGCGGCATTCAACATCCCGAGAGGGGTCTCCATCATAGCCCAGATCAGCGTTTCGTCCGGTGCGTTGCCTGCATCCATATCCCGCGCGACATTCAACAGCATATCCGCAGACTCAACCTTCGGGATCAGAATCGCGTCCGGCCCCGCTGAACAGGCTGCAAGAAGATCATCACCACCCCAGGGCGTATCGAGACCGTTAATGCGGATAATCAACTCCCGCGCGCCATAACCGCCCTCGCGCACGGCATCGCAGACAAGACCCCGCGCTCTGACTTTTTCATCCGGCGCAACCGCATCTTCCAAATCCAGAATCAGAGCATCCGCAGCCAGTGTTTTTGCCTTTTCCAGAGCGCGCTCTTTAGAGCCCGGCATATACAATACGGAACGGCGGGGGCGGTTCAGATTAATCATCAGGTTTCTCATTGTAATTCCTTGACGTTGCTTTAGCGGTTTCGCGCCATACAATAAAGAGAGATGGCGACATCTTGACCCTGGTCACCGTCGGATACAGGGTAAAAACATGCATCGCGATATGACATATCTGGATTTTTCCGATCCGGCGTTTTCAACCCGCTCGGAAGCCGTCACAGACGCGCGAAACCGTCATTGGTGCGCCAGAACACCTTATGGCCTTGCTGTATTGCGGTACAGGCAGGCAGGGATGCTGTTGCGTGACCGCAGATTACGCCAGGGCAGTTATGCATGGCCGGACAAACACCGGCTACAGGGTGCCTTTGCCGAATTTTGGACCCGCAGTGTGATTTCCCGTGAGGGCGCTTCGCATCGCCGTTTGCGGGATTTATGCGTGCCTGTGCTATCTGACACATTCGTTAACAGCCTGATTCCCGCTTTTGACACTATCGCCTCTGAGTTGTGTGATGCATTGGCGCAAAAAGACCGCACGGAATTCATGCAGGCATTTGCCATACCCTTCGCAGGACAGGCAATATGCGCTTTACTGGGTCTACAAACAGGCGATTGGCAAAGGATTTCCCGCGATGCATCCGATCTCGGTCTCGCAATGGGGGTCGAGTGCAAGCGCCATGAACCGGTTTTCAACGCGGCTTGCGAGCGTCTGACCGGCTTGGCACAGGAGCTGGTTGCCGATGCAAGGCGCGGCATGAACCGCAACAGCTATGTTTCCGGATTGGTTGAACGTTTCGGGAAAACGAAGCTGAGTGAAACGGACTTACTGGATATAATCGTCATTTCCATTTTCGGCGGTGTCGATACAACCCGTTCTCAGCTGGGTCTCGGATTATCACTTTTTATGGATCACACCGCCCAGTGGCAGGCATTGCGCAATGATCCTGCGCTTGCAAAAAATGCAGTCGAGGAAATCATTCGTGCGAGGCCGACCACCACCTGGGTCACGCGCGAAGCCGTCGAGGATTTTGAATATTGCGATGTGTTTATCAAACGCGGAACCACACTTCACCTCCTGGTCCATGCATCCGCGCGTGATGAGAGCATAAGCACAACATCAGATTTTGACATCAGGATACACCGGAAAAACCATTTCGGTTTCGGTGGCGGAGCGCATCATTGCATCGGTCACCGTGTTGCCAGAACCGATATAGAAAGAGCGCTGCGGGCCCTTGCCGATACATTTGCCAGTGTCATAACCGACGGAGCGGCAAGCTGGCTTCCCGATAGCGGGAACACCAGCCCGATCACATTACCGATCAGATACACTGTAAGTAAAAAAGCCTTTTAAGCCGCTTGCGAAATTGTATTGACCAGTGAAACCAGGTCCGCCCCGTTCAACGGTTTTTGCATAACACTTGTGACTTTCAGGGATTCCAATACATGCGGTGGTTTCCCGGTTATAACAATAACCGGCAGATCCGGATAGCTTTCACGCAAATTCCTTATGGCTTCAATCCCGGATACGTTCGGCATCCACAAATCCGTAATCAGAATATCCGCATATTCAAAAAGCTGCGCGTTACGTGTTTCGCTGCCATCAGGAAACGTCGTTACATTATGTCCCGCATCACGCAATTCTTCCATCAGAACCCGGCGTAAGGGTTCACTATCTTCCATCAGGATAATCTCTGCCATAAACGAATTGCCCCCATCGTTTTCAATTTTAAATATGGCGGAAACGAACAAACGGAATGCTAATCGAAAGGGTAAAAATCAGGCTAATGATTGCTTAACGATAACGTCAACAACCTGAGTTTGCATTTGCTTTTCAATGTCTTCACAACTTTAGATTTCAATTTTCTCCCTGGAGGTGCATTAAACAATGCGAGGAATCTATCAACGCGACTATCCGGAAACTGTGCGGCCAAACCACCCCTGTGACTCTTGTCCGGCGCCTGTTTGCAGGTGCTTCAGATAATGCCGTTCAACACGTTTGAAGAGAAAAACCAGGATATACGTGATGCATAGATACAGGAAAGCTGCAGACAGAAATCCCTCATAGGCAACATAATATTTTGCATTGATCGTCCGGCCGGTGCCGAGAATATCCTGTAATGTTATCACGCTGGCCACGGACGATCCGTGCAGCATGAAAATAACCTCATTACTGTATTGCGGCAAAGCACGGCGCATAGCGGAAGGCAAATGGATCAGTTTGCGCACCTGTTTTTCGGTCAGGCCCATCGCCCTTGCCGCCTCCAGCTCTCCTTTTGGTGTATTTTTCAGTGCTCCGCGTAAAATTTCGGCGACATAGGCCCCCGAATTGAGCGAAAAAGCGATCAGAGCGCACCACCACGCGCTGCGCAGGCTGGGAATAAAATCGCTGACACAGATCTTCCAGTAGAAAAAATCTTCAACACAGGCTTTGCGAAGATAAGAAGGCGGCCGCCACAGCCAGGTATCCCGGATGACTTCAAACTGGCTCAGTCCGTAATAGAGCAGATAGGTCTGAACAATCAGTGGCGTTCCGCGAAAGACATAGACATACCCGTATGCAAACCGTCCGGCAATACCGCCGCGCAACATGGCAAAAGCGGTCGGCACCGCAATCAAACCACCGATCAGCAGGGACAATGCAGTCAGATGCAGGGTCATCCAAACGCCCTGTGCGAACAGATCCCAATGCTTGAACGCCAGATCGAAATTCATACCGCCCACCGGTCTGTGCGGTGTTCCAACCACTTGAACCCGCGCTCGCTGATGATTGTCATCGCCAGATAAAACAACATCACGACAACCAGAAATACGAACGGTTCGCGGGTCGATTTTCCGATTTTATCCGCCAGTCCGACAAGATCACTTAGTCCGATCACCGAGACAACCGCCGTCGATTTGACCAGAACCTGCCAGACATTCGCATAACCGGTCAGAACAGCGCGCAAAAGCTGTGGCATCAGAACCTTCCGGAAACTCAGCATCGGCGGTAATCCCAGCGCCTTGCCCGCATCAATTTGGCCACGCGGAATGCCGAGCCATGCCCCCCGGAATGTCTCGGTCAGGTACGCGCCGTAAATAAATCCGATAGAACACAGACCGGCCAGAAAGGGCGAGACATCAATCGGCTCAAACCCCATGGATGACGCAATCAGATTAACCGATCTCTGGCCTCCGTAATAAATCAGCAAAATCATCACGAGGTCCGGCACGCCCCGTATGATCACAGTATACGTATTTGCAACGAAGCGGACCGCAACACCGCCCCCGACTTTGGCCCAGGCCCCGATCAGTCCAAGTGTCGTCGCCAGCAACAGAGATAAAACCGCCAGTGCCAGAGTGATTCCCGCCCCTTTGAGAAGGCTTCCGGTATACCCGCCAACACCATAGGTCAGCATCCAGCCGAGCAGAGCAAAAACCGAAAGCGGGCCGACTATCTGAAAGGCTTTGTCCGTTTTGCTCATGAAAACTCACGCATAATCGGCCACCACCGGCAGAGTAGACCGGCGGCACCGCACGGTACCGCCGAGTTTACGACAATCAGTAGATCAGAAAATCGAAATACTTCGCATTAATAAACCCGTAGCGGCCATCCGCCAGAATGGATTTAATCGCTGCGGACAAAGCATATTTCAGCGCTTTATCTTCCTTACGGACACCGATACCCGCACCATCGCCGTGGTATTCCGGAATGGAGTAAGAACCACCGATAAAGGCGAAACCCTTGCCCTGCTCCTGATCAAGAAACCCTTCCTGACCGGCAATTGAATCCTGCATGATCGCATCAACACGGCCCGCAGCCAGATCAAGGTAAACCTCATCCTGTGTGCCGTAGAGTTTCAGCTCCACTTCCGGGAACTCGCCTTCCATAAAGTCCTGATGGATCGTTCCGCGCTGTACGCCGATGATTTTGTCTTCCAAACCGTCCGCAGAAATTTCAAAATCCGCATCTGCAGCCGCAATGAATTTCGCAGGTGTGTTGTAATATTTTCCTGTGAAATCAATACGTTTTTTGCGCTCTTCCGTAATGGACATGGATGCAATAATCGCATCACATTTCTTTTCCAGCAGTGCCGGAATAATACCATCCCATTCGGTCGCCTTAATTTCACAGGTCATACCCATTTCATCGCAAAGCGCATTTGCGATATCGATGTCAAAACCCTGAAGCTCACCCGATTCGGTTGTTACCGAAAATGGAGGGTAGGCGCCCTCGGCACAAACACGCAGTGCCTCAGCGCTTGCAGCACCTGTCATAAGAACGGCGGCAAAGGCCCCC
>CALFWP010000013.1 GCA_937927905.1 uncultured Neomegalonema sp. | reverse complement strand
ATCGGAAAGAGTTGCCAGAGTAACCTTTGTATCCTCAACAACATCATGCAGCAAAGCAGTGACGATTGTTGCATCATCAAGGCGCAAATCCGCGAGCAGGTTTGCAACAGCTATGGGATGAATGAAGTAAGGTTCATTATTTGCCCGTTTTTGCGGGGCATGTGCGACTTCCCCGAACAGAAAGGCGCGTTCTATAAGCTCGCTGTCACTTTGAGGATTGTAGCCGGATGTTTTTACAATCAATTCTTCCAATTCGCGTGTAAACACACGCGATACATTCGGCGCAGCAGTTTGCGGCAGAGTGTCCGCTGCCGCGTCAGGCATCAGCGGGGCGGGCTTTCGGCCTGAAGAGCACGGATCAACTCTTCCTCCGAAAGGTCTCCATCAGCAGGGTCTTCCTCACCCATGCGGGCCGCCATATCATCGTCTTCCGGTTCATCAACCTCAACCTGTTTTTGCAGAGAGGAAATCGCGTCTTCGCGAAGAGCATCGGCCTCGATTGCGGTTTCCGCAATTTCGCGCAATGCAACGACCGGATTTTTATCGTTGTCTTTTTCGACCAGCATTTCGGAACCGGTTGAGATCAGCCGCGCACGGTGGGCGGCCAGCATTACAACTTCAAACCGGTTCGGGATTTTTTCGACACAATCTTCAACGGTTACGCGTGCCATATGGGTTCCTTTGCATCTTATATTGCCGGATAAAACAAAAAAGGGTGCCGCGTCAAGACAGCGGCACCCTTTAACATGCTGGTTTTACATTTATTCGGGGTGTTTAACCTTTGCCCATACTCTGCGGTTCACAAAATAAAGCATTACGGCGAAGATAATCAGGAAGATAATGTTTCTGACACCGGCCTGTTTCCGCTCAACCAGTGTCGGTTCAGCCGCCCACATCAGGAATTGTGTGACATCGCGGGCTTCTCTTTCGAGTGTAGCCTCTGTTCCGTCAGTGTATTCCACATCATCACCCCAAAGCGGTGGTGCCATATTGATCCAACCGCCCGGATAAGCGGTATTTTCGTAAAGGACCGTTCCTGCAACCTCTTTTTCCTCGCCGGTATAACCGGTCAGGATCGAGTAGATATGTACGGCACCATCAGCACGTGCCTTTGCCAGCAGAGACATATCCGGTGCCCCGGCCCCTGTCACAGCAGGGAAATAATCATAGGTCTGTGCCGGAACGAGCTCACCTGTCTCATCCTCGACCTCATATCCGGCCTCGGCAATAAAGGCTTTGATCTGATCATTAGACAGACCAGGCCCGTTTTCATCAGCGAGTGTGCGGAAGGCGACAAATTTCATGCCGTGACAACCGCTGCAGACACCTTGGTATATTTGCAAACCGCGCTGTACCGCAGCACGGTCGTAGACGCCGAAAGGCCCTTCAAAAGAAAATTCAACATCTGCATGTTTGACATCACCACCGGCAGCAAAAGCGCCGGTAGTGATGAATGCCAGTACAAGGGAAGCGAAGGCGGATTTTATCATGTTCATTATTCTGTTTCCTTCACTCATTCCGCAGGCTGAAGTGCAGCGGCATCATCCTGTTTTCCTGTTGTGCTGACCTGATCATTGATGCCGTGCTTTTTGTTGAACGCGTCTTCAACTGTTTCAGGCAGTGCCAGCGGTTTTTCGATCAATCCGACAACCGGTAGGACGACAAGGAAGTGTGCGAACCAATAGACCGTACCGATCAACGCAATAATCGGATAAATGCCCTCGGCAGGTTTCGCACCAACCCACATCAGAATGAAAAAGTCCGCGACAAGGATCCAGTACCACCAACGGTAAATCGGGCGGTATGTTGTCGAACGCACGCGGCTTGTGTCAAGCCATGGGATAAAGGCCAGAACAGCAATCGCACCAAACATCGCCAATACGCCGCCAAGTTTGGCATCGAACGGCATGATCATCATAATCCAAAGGTCATCGGTAATCGCGCGCAGGATCGCATAGAACGGCAGAAAGTACCATTCAGGGACGATATGCGCCGGTGTCACCAGAGGATTTGCCTCGATATAGTTATCGGGGTGGCCGAGATAGTTCGGGGCAAAGAAGGTAAAGGCTACAAAGATAATCAGGAATACGACAATCGCGTACAGATCCTTGATGGCGATGTAGGGCGTAAACGGCACCGTGTCCTTTTTCACGTTCTCAATGCTGTCTTTGCGGATTTCAACGCCGGTCGGATTTGTATTGCCGACGTGGTGCAGTGCCCAGATATGCAGTACCGTCAGGCCCGCAATTACGAACGGTAAAAGATAATGCAACGAGAACATGCGGTTCAATGTGGCTTCACCTACCGCGGGGCCGCCCCAGAGCCATGTTGTCAGGCTGTCGCCGACCAAAGGTATGGCGCCGAACAGGGATGTAATCACTTTTGCGCCCCAAAAGCTCATCTGTCCCCATGGCAGAACATAGCCCATAAAGGCCGTTGCCATCATAACGACATAAATCAGAACGCCGATAATCCACAATAATTCGCGCGGTGCTTTGTAAGATCCGTAATAGAGACCGCGGAAGATATGTGCATAGACTGCGATAAAGAAGAATGACGCTCCGTTGGCATGGGCATAACGCAGCAACCAGCCCCCGTTGACATCGCGCATGATGTGCTCGACCGAGCGGAATGAAGCCTCATCACCGACCTGGTAATGCATCGACAAAACAATGCCCGTCACAATCTGAATAACGAGAAACAGCACCAGTATCCCGCCGAACACATATGCGTAGTTCAGGTTTTTCGGGGTCGGAAAGTTTTGCAGATGCGAAATCAGCCCACCGATCGGCAGCCGGTCTTCCAGCCATGTCGCTGTGCCGGGTTTCGGCTCGTAGTGATCCTGAGGAATATTTCCCATTGGTATCGTCCCCTATCCGAGCTTCAGTGTATTTTCATCAGTAAACCTGGCCACCGGTATCGCCAGATTTGTCGGTGCCGGTCCTTTTCGAATCCGTCCTGCCGTGTCGTAGTGAGAACCATGGCAGGGGCAGAACCAGCCGCCGAAGTCACCGGCTTCACCCACAGGCACACATCCCAGATGAGTGCAAACGCCGCTCATAACCAGAAAATCGCGCTCCGGATCGACAAGGCGGTGTTTCAGTGTTGCGCTGTCGTCAGGATGTAGCGCGTTTTGCGCGTTCTGATCCTTTAGATCGGCAATAGGTGTCGCCTCGGCAGCGGCTTTTTCCTCGTCGGTTAATCTGCGGATGAAAACAGGTGATTTCAAAAAGGTAACAGTAACCTGCTGACCCACTTCGATTGCGCTGACATCCACTTCGATGGATGAAAGAGCGCGTTCACTCGCGCTCGGGTTCATTTGATCAATCAACGGCCAGACCGTGGCGGCAACGCCGACACCGCCCATTGCGCCGGTTGCCAGAAATAAAACGTCCCGGCGTGCCGGTTCCGTCCCGTCTTCCGTTCCATGTGTATGCGCCACGATTGGCTCCTTAATCGTCATCTGTGCCGCCTCATCACGCAGCACTTAAAAACAGGTGTGTTATAGTCAGCATTTCCGCCGCGTCCAGATGGCAAAACCACTCAAGTGCAGCGATGCGACATCGCGTGCCATCCCATGTGCTTACGGCAACACTTTTCAATGTGGTTTTAAAGTCCTGTGCGTAAAGAAAAGATTTTCCGGCGGCTTTTACACGTCAGGGGCAGTTCCGTATATTTCTACAATCTGTAAAGAACTTAACCTGTTATGTTGATTTCGCGGCGCATCCGGTTCTTATTCGTTTAACAAAGCGTCAAACTGTTTTTACACATTGTGCGGCATTGATGCCTATTACAAAGCCGGTAACCGTTTTCAGGAGCGTTCAGATCATGGTGGCAAAAGTTGTTCCGGTGGATTCCTTTGATCTTGTTGTATTCGGGGCGACAGGTGATTTATCGCGGCGAAAGCTGATTCCCGCACTTTACCGCAGGATGGCTGACGGGCAGATACCGGACACAGCCCGCATTATCGGGGCTGCACGCAGTGATATGGATGTGCAGGCGTTCCGTAACATGGCAGCGGAGGCGCTGGACAGATTTGTCCCGCCGGAAGAGCTTGATCAAAGTATACGGGATAGGTTTTTATCTTGTATTGATTATTTGGCCCTTGATGTGACGAAGGAGGCGGGTTGGGCGGACCTGCGCAGTTTATTATCGGATGATGGTCGTCCGTGTGCCTATTACCTGTCCGTCGCGCCGCGTTTTTTCGGTGTAATTGCGGATGGTATCCGCAAGGCCGGGCTGGTGAATGATATGACACGGATTGTGGTTGAAAAACCGCTCGGACGTGATCTTGCTTCGGCTCAGGAGTTGAACAATCAGCTTTCGCAATGCTTCAGCGAGCAGAAAATCTACCGTATTGATCATTACCTTGGTAAAGAGACCGTACAAAATCTGATGGCATTGCGGTTTGCAAATGCACTGTTTGAACCGCTCTGGAATGCACGTTACATAGATCACGTACAGATTACCGCCGCCGAAAAAGTCGGAATCGAGGGGCGCGGTCCCTATTACGATAATGTAGGTGCTATGCGTGATATGGTGCAAAATCACCTGTTACAGCTGCTTTGCCTGACAGCGATGGAGCCGCCCTCGCACTTCGCGCCTGACGCCGTGCGCGATGAAAAACTCAAAGTCCTGCGCGCTCTGGAACCGTTAACCGATCCGGCGGATATTGTGCGGGGGCAATACCGTAAGGACTCCATTGGCGGCTCTTATCTTGAAGAGGCGGAAAACCCTGACAGCCGCACCGAGAGTTTTGTGGCGCTAAAGGCCGGTATTTCAAACTGGCGCTGGTCTGGGGTGCCATTTTATCTGCGAACAGGAAAGCGTCTGCGCAGCCGGGTGTCCGAAATTGCCATCCGCTTTAAGGATATTCCGCATTCGATCTTTTCGGGGCCGCAAACGGCGACAAAACCCAACATCCTAGCGATACGCCTGCAACCGGATGAGGGTATCACGCTGTCGATGACAGTAAAGGACCCGGGACAGGGGGGAATGCGCCTGACGGATACTGACCTAGATATGAGTTTTGCAGAAAGTCTGACGCATAGCGGGGCGCGTCTGCCTGATGCGTATGAGCGGCTGGTAATGGATGTGATCCGCGGCGATCAGACGTTGTTTATGCGTGGGGATGAGGTCGAGGCGGCCTGGGCATGGATTGATCCGATTATCCAGGCAAACAGCAGCATACGTCCTGTTCAGTATGACTCCGGATCATCCGGGCCGGAGGATGCGCTGATGCTGTTGCACCGTGACGGACGCCGCTGGCGCGAGATATCCGCATGAGGATCGAGACTTTTCACAGGGATGAGCTGGCGTCAGCGCTGGCACAGCGGGTGGGCGATGATTTACGCCGCGCACTTCGTGAAAAGAGCCGTGCGGGGATTGCCGTTCCAGGGGGAACCACGCCTGCACCGTTTTTATCTGCCTTGTCGGATCAGGAGCTGGATTGGCCGGATGTCTTTGTGACTTTAACGGATGAGCGTCAGGTGCCCTTTGACGATCAAAGGTCCAATGCCCGTCTGGTGACGGAAACGCTTTTACGCGGCGCGGCGGAAACCGCACAATTTATCCCGCTTTATCCGGATATTTCCGATGCAGGGTCTTTTGACATCCGTGAGGCGGAACGGCGTCTGATGCCGGTTTTTCCGCTTGATGTGTGCGTTCTCGGGATGGGCGGGGATATGCATACGGCCTCTTTGTTTCCCGCGATGCCGGATTTGGAAGGTATGCTTGACCCTCTCGGGGAAGCCTTTGTTTTTGAAGCTTTTCCGCCATCCGCCGGAGAATCCCGCGTGACACTGACGGCTAAGGCGCTGACCGGTGCAGGGCATACATATCTGC
>CALFWP010000012.1 GCA_937927905.1 uncultured Neomegalonema sp. | reverse complement strand
AATTGACATCACACTGGATGGCGAACAGCTGCGATACGGAAAATACAGTGCAGGCTCTGTGAAAGCCAGCATCGACATGCGCAAGTCTCTCACCGGCTTTGCCCCTTATAACATCGACCTGACCGCAAGCGGCCTTGATCTGGGTGATCCGGCTTTGAATGATCTGATCGGCGGAAAAACCAAACTGACAGCAAACGGCGGTTTCAATCAGTCCGGACAGATTCTGCGCATCACCAATGCCGGTATCACCACAAACTTTGCGACGGCGAATGCGGATGGAGAAATTGAAATTGCAGAGCAACTGCTCGATGTGAATTTCGCTGTTGATGCCGCAGACCTGTCTCCGCTGAAAGCTTTGTTGAAAAAAGAAGTTACAGGCAAATTAAAGGCGGAAGGTACCATAGGCGGTTCCTTTTCAGAACCTGCTATGTCCTCGCGGATTAAAGGAAAAGCACTTCAATACGATATCTACAGCGTTGGCGTGATCACGGGTTCCGTCGGGTATACGCTTAGGACCGGTGCGGCGTCCCCGCTTGATATAGACATCAACGCGCGCGGTCTGAACCTCGGCAATAAAGACCTGAACACGGCGATCGGACCGGATGCAAAGATTGAAGCCCGGGGGTCTTTTGATGCCGGACGCGGGATGCTGAAACTGCACAGCGCCACTGCAAAGGCCGGTGCGACAAGCCTTGCTGCATCCGGCACGGTCAATCTGCCAAAGCAGACCATGAACATCACTTATGACGTGGATGCAGGCGATCTAAGCACATTTGCGTCATTAACAGGCGCCGATATCAACGGCGTAATCTCTGCCAGAGGACACGCATCCGGGCCTTTCGTAACCCCGTCCGTAACCACAATGCTTTCAGGACAGGCATTGCGATATAAAAACTACAGTATCGGCTCTGTCACAGGGCGTGTTGAGATCCCGGCATCCACTTCGGGATTTGCCCCGTTCAGCGCCGATGTCACCGCAAGCATCATCCGCACCGGTGATCCGGCATTGGATGTCCTGATCGGAGAGAGTGCCGCTGTGCAGGCGAGCGGCCGGATCGACCAAGCCGCGCAAATCATTGAGTTCGGCGACGCAACCGTCTCGACACAGACCGCACGTATCAACGCTCAAGGCCGTATCGATGCGGGCAACAAACAGCTTGATGTTACTTTTGATATTGAGGCCGCTGATATTTCACCGGCAACAGCCTTGGCCGGAAAACCGGTCGGCGGCACGCTCAAGGCGCGCGGATTCGCTCGTGGCGCTTTCATTACGCCGCTGGTCAACCTCGATGCCACCGGAACAGGTTTGTTCTTTGATCAATACAGCACGGGACAACTCAACCTTAGCCTCAACACGGATGGAACGGGCGGCAGTGCAGTGCCTTTCACACTGGCCGCCAATGCCTTTCAGCCCCGCATCGGAAATCCGCAAATCGAGGCATTGTTCGGAGAGACTGTAACGCTCGACGCACGCGGAACCCTGTCTCCGGATACGCTTTTCCTGAGGCTGAATGACGCAACCGCACGCACCGCGGCCGGTGCGGTACGTCTTGCCGGTCTGGTAGACATTCAGGAACAGACTTTCGATGCAGGATACTCTGCGCATATACCATCCCTTGGTGTGTTACAGCCGCTGACAGACCAAACAATGGCTGGTGATGTGCGTGCTGACGGCAGGATACTCGGCGGGTTTGAAAACCCTCGAACCAATGGTGTTCTCACCGGAACCGGTATTATATTCCGCACCTACGAGGTCAATTCGGTTGTGGCCGGATATGATCTGCAAAATCTCATAACCGGACCACGCGGCACGGTTTCAATAGACGGCCAGACCCCGTTCGGCCCGCTTTCGGCGAATGCGGGCTTTGATCTGACCGGCGATGCAGTGCGCGTGGATCGTCTGATCGTAAACGGTCCCGGCATCAGCATGGGCGGTCATTTTGAGACTTTGCCGAACGGATTTTATTCAGGCAACATGGACTTGAACGCCACCGATCTCGGTAGACTGGGGCGGTTTGCCGGACAGGATATCAGCGGCGCGGCGACCGGCAGGGTCCGTTTTGATGGCGCAGAGGGCCGGCAGAATGCTGCATTTGACCTCAGCGTCGCTGACCTGCGCTATACCCAGCTGGCCGCAATCGGCACCGCCACTCTAAAAGGTTCGGTCATCGGTGCGCTTGGCAATGATCCTTATATAGATGCGGATTTGAACGCGGCATCAGCCACCGTCTCGGGTTTTGCCGTGAACCGCCTGGCCGTTAATGCCATCGGTCCGCTGTCTCAAATGCAGGCCGATATCGATGCCGCCGGAGGGGAAACCGGTTCGGATAAGCTGAAAACAACAGGTGTCTTCAATCTGGTCAATGCACCGCGCAGCGCACAAATCTACACCCTCGGGGCCGCTTTCAAAGGCATACAAATCGCTTCGGCCTCACAGTTTATTGTACGTGAAATTCCCGGCGGCGGTATCAGTGCCAGCAGCCTGAATATGCGCATTGATGACGGTGAACTGACCGGCGATGCCGAATACACACCCGACGGACTGGTCGCAAAGCTTCGTGTGCGCAACGTGCCTATGAAGCTGTCACAACTCAGCGGATTTGACCTGATTCAAAGCGGACGCCTTTTCGGGGATGTCGATATCGACACACGCGGCGCACCGCGCGGATCGTTCATGTTCAATGCCAATGTCATCCGGCTCAAGGGCGCGCAACTGAATGATCCTTTCGACTTTACCGCCAGCGGAACCCTCGACGGACAATCCGCAGATATGATTGCCCAGATCAGCAGCGGGATTATCAACCAACCCTTCAGAGCCGTCGCCAGCATTCCCTTAAAACAAATTCCGGGTGTGCCGGTACCTGTGCCGGATACGCTGGCTCCGTTCTCCGCCAGTGTGGACTGGCAGGGGGATGTTTCAGAGTTCTGGGCTTTTGTCCCTGCGCCGGACCATGTTTTGTCCGGTCCGGCAACAATCAGAGGGCACGCGGACGGAACACTGAACGCGCCAAGCCTTGAAGGGGGAATCGTTCTGACCGGCGGCCGGTATCAGAATATTGAATTCGGGACATTACTCGACCGGATCGAGATGACAGGTGATTTCACACGAACCGGAGAAATTATCTTTGATCTTATGGCAACCGACGGAGTGCGCGGTACGATCGCGGCAAAGGGGTCGTATGGTGTAGCCGGGGGTATTATTGATGCCGGGATCGAGCTTAATCAGGCTGCGCTAATACGCCGCGACGATGCAACCGCCGTAATTTCGGGCAATGCAACGGCCAAAAGCGAAGGACGCGACATTGCTGTAAAGGGTGACTTCCGTACCGAATTCGCAGAATTGAGGCTGATCGGCGGATTCGGCGGTTCAGTCGTCGTCATTGATGCCATTCCAGTCGGTGAGACCGCACCCCGCATTGAAACGCCTGCAAGCGCCGGTGCCGAACGTCGGATTTCTCTCGATGTGTCCCTGGATTTTCCCCAACAGGTTTTTGTACGAGGCCGCGGACTTGAATCCGAATGGGGCGGAAATATCCGCGCAACAGGATTTGCCAACAAACCGCGCGTGGTTGGTCTGATCGAACGCAGACGCGGCTGGCTCGATCTGCTCGGACGTCAATTCGAGCTTGCCACAGGCGAGGTCCAGTTTACCGGTACAACGGATCCATTCGTCCGGGTCCGCCTTCAACGCAACGCGAATGATATCACGGGCTGGCTGGATGTGACCGGACCGGCATCGGATATAGAACTTGAATTCGGCTCTATTCCTGCCCTGCCCCCGGACGAGGTTCTCCCGCGTTTATTGTTCGGACGTTCGAAACAGTCACTCAGCGGGATCGAGGCTGCACAGCTTGCTGCCGGAGTCGCGACCCTTTTATCGGGAAAGGCGGGCGCGGTTGACATTGTGCGCGGGGCTTTAGGTGTCGATGTCCTTCGGGTTGAAGGCGGCGACGGTGCGGGCGCGACCATCTCCACAGGGAAATATGTCAGCGATAATGTCTTTATCGGTGCAAAACAGAACCTTGATACCAACAACACATCGGCAATCGTCGAAATCGAGGTTTTCGAAAATATCGAACTTGACGGTGAATTCGGCTCTGAAGAAGCGGAAGGGAGCCTGAACTGGAAATTTGATTACTGAGGCTGAGCGCCGGTTTCTCCCATCCAGTCCAGTGCACCTTTTGCGGCGTGATATGCGCTGGCAAAGCATCCTTGCAGCAAATAACCGCCCGTCGGGGCTTCCCAGTCCAGCATTTCACCGGCGGCAAAAACCCCCGGGCGCGCCTTCAGCATCAGCCCGTCCGTTAACGCATGCATAGCAATGCCTCCCGCAGTGGAAATCGCTTTTTCCAAAGGCTTGACGCCGGTCAGCCTCACAGGTGTTGCCTTGATGAGTTGTGCAAATTCACCCGCATTGTCCGGCAGGGCATCTCTGCCTTCGCGCATGATAGCAATCGCAGCAGCAGACAATCCTGCTTTGCGCAAACGGTTGCTTACCGTATCACCTTTCCGGCGTCGACTGAGACGGGCTTCAATCTCCTGCGCCGAAAGTGCAGGTTTCCAGTCCACGATCAGAACCGCGCCTCCCGATACCTCAATCTCATCGCGTAAAAGCGCTGACAGCGCATAGACTGCGCCGCCCTCAAGACCGTTGCGGGTAATCACGGCTTCACCGGATACGGACTCTCCCGCAAAGTGAAACTGTGCGGATTTCAATGGCACGCCCGCAAAACGTTTGCCGATATAATCATCCCAGCCTGTCACGAAGCCGCAATTCGACGGATGCAATGGCAATAAGTCAGTACCACTTTCACGTAAAATATCCTGCCAAGCCCCGTCAGAGCCAAGACGCGGCCAGCTTGCACCGCCAAGCGCCAGGATCACGGCATCGTAGGCTTCTTCAATCACTCCACCAGCAGTCTGAAACTGCAGCGCATCACCAAGCCACCCCATCCATTCGTGCTGCATGCGGAACCGGACGCCCTGATCTGTCAGGTCTTGCAACCAGGCACGCAGCAAAGATGACGCTTTAAAGGCAGCGGGAAACACCCGCCCGGAAGTACCGGTAAACGTACTTTCACCAAGGCTTTCGCACCAGCTGCGTAATGCATCGGGTGTAAACGCCTGCACCATCACCGGTAACGGCACGGAGCCGCGATACCGCCTGCAAAACCGCTCAAGGTCTTCTGAATGGGTCAGGTTCAGACCGCCGATACCGGCCATCAGAAACTTTCGCCCCGCCGTGGGCATTTTTTCATAAACCGTCACTGCGCAACCGGCCTTTGACAGCAATCCGGCCGCCATCAGGCCCGACGGACCCGCACCAATAATCGCACAACTTTTTATTTTACCACACATACCTGAATGATTGTTATGTTATAACATATCTACTAAAACCCGAAAAACCGAACCGCTTCCGATGGAATCAGTCATGAAAAAACTCCTCACCGCCCTGCCGTTTATAGTCATCGCCCATCAGGGCCATACGGAACCTGTACGGGTTGTTACGGATATCGCACCGGTTCATTCACTGGTTTCACTGGTAATGCAAGGCGTAGCCGAACCGGACTTGTTGATCCCGTCTTCCAGCTCTCCGCATACCTATGCTCTTAAAGTTTCGCAGGTGCAAAGCCTGGCAAATGCCGATCTCGTTTTTTGGACGGGCGAGGCCCTGACACCATGGCTGGAAAAAGTAATCAGTACAAATGCCCGCAATTCCCAGGTCATTGAACTGATTGAAGCAGACGGCCTGACCCTGCACAGCTTCAGCAAGACATCTGATGATCATGATAGCCACGCCGGGCACAGCGGCCATGAAGATCATGAAGATCATGAAGATCATGAAGATCATGAAGATCATGCAAAGCATGATGACCACAAAACTGAAGATGATCACGCGCACCACCATGACCATGAAGGTCTTGACCCTCATATCTGGCTGGACCCGGTCAATGCGCAGCATATGATCACTGCAATCACAGCAAACCTTGTCGCCGCTGACCCCGATAATGCCATCCTTTACCGTCGGAATGCTGAAAACGCGGACAAAATGCTGACTGTGTTAAAAAGCGCGATTAACTCAAAACTGACGGCAGAAAAAGATCAACAGGTCATCGTGTACCATGATGCTTATCAGTATTTTACCGCCCGCTTCGGCATGAAACGGGCCATCGCCATTGCGGACGGCCATGCAAGCAAACCGGGGGCACAGCGCCTTTCAGAAATCAGAAAGCAAATGTCAAATGCAAACGCGCGCTGTATATTCTCTGAAAAACAGTACAGTAACCGCACCGTGCGTTCATTGATACGCGGAACCGGTATCAAAGAAGTTCAATTGGACCCGATCGGATTTGCGTTCCAACCGGGCCCTGCGCTTTACGAAAACCTTCTATCGGATATCACCGATAAGATTATGCGTTGCCGGACATAACCGGCGACACTGTTTTTTGTCTGCTGGCGCCGAGTGCAAAGGCGCCGCAACCGATCACAAGCACGGCGATGCAAATATATAGCAGAGCCGTGTATTTATGTTCGACCCTCATCATTGCCATAGCATCGATGCCCAGCGCCTTTTTACCGTTGATCAGAAAATAGAGCACCGCTCCGCCAATCGCCGCTGCAAAGGAGACAAGATAGCTCCACAGCGCCACATGATATCCGCCGAACAACGAGAACAGGATCACCGGTGCCAGAAACATCGACGCGGTACCGGATACGGCAACAGCGGCGAATAAATCCTGCGATCCGTAAAAACAAAATGCCAGTCCACCAACCATAAACGCCGCCATGGTCAAACGCCCGCTGGAGATTGTCTGCGGCAAAACCTTCATATCCACAACAACCAGTTTCGATGCACTGGACAGTGTGGAATCGAGCGTCGAAATCGCAGAGACAATCAGTGCCGCATTCACCGCCACCATAACCCACGGCCCGAACATCTGTTGCCAGACATCCTGCATACCCTGCCCGTCTGCAGCAAGAATACCCGCCTGTACCCCGAACAGACCGAAGCCGAAAATGCACAATGCGGAAATCCAGAACGCATGAACGAACGACCATGCCGTTCTGCGGCGATCCGCAATCAATCCGCGGTCGATCATAACCGGATCATGCAGCGGGTAGCTCAGCACCTGTAAACCGGCAACAGCGAGAAGAACCCAGCCCGGCAGCGCACCGCTTGTGCCTTCCGCCTTCAAAGCGGTCATAAAATCAAAGCTGTCATGGGTGATCAGCGCAATAAACGCGACTGCAAAAACCGCCAGAAAAACCAGCATTTGCATAACATCCGTCTTGAGAGATGCACGCAGGCCGCCCAGCATCGAATATCCGACGCCAATCACGGCCAGTATAACCATCGCCAGACCGCCCCCGTCATCTATGGAACCGGTCGACAGCAGCCCTCCAAACATGTCGGCACCTATAACCACTGAAAAGATACCACCGACAACCAGCAGGTTGGCAAACACCTCGGATAACAGACGTAAGGCAATGACAAAGTTATAACATGTTACGCCGGTTACGCCGAAGCGTGTGCGCAGGAAATCCTGTACGGATTGATATCCGTGCCGGAACCGCAACTGATCAACGATCAGCCCGCCGGTCAGGAACGACAGATAATAGGCGGCGTAGGCCAGCGCGCCGGGCGTGCCGTAGTAAAACCCGAGGATCGCCGCCGTCATCAATGAACGGGCAAAAATCCATGTCGTGACCTGGCTGAGAACAAGCGTCCAGAGACCCGGGGCACCGCCCTGAGCGTCCCGTCCGTTGAAAAACCCCTCTTCCCCCGCTTCTTTCGGTGTCAAAAAATAACTGAAAAGTCCTACAGTCAGTATCAGACCGGTGAGAACGATAACCGGTGCTTGTTCAATCATATGCGGGATCCTTGATCTCTTGGATGTTCAGTCGGCTTTTAACCATTTTGCGACATTCCGTCACGTTTGTTGTGAGGAACGTAATGCCGGTTTTGTCCTTCGACAGAAGGTTGTCACGAGTGTGATCAGGCAAGGGCAACGGCTTTTGCCGCAGCGGTATGCGCCATTGCCAATCCGGTCTTAAAACCACCCGTTGAGACAATGACATGATCCAACTGCGGGTGCCTACATACCAACAGCCGCTTATTGGCCGCACGCGGACGCAGCCTTGCCCAGCGCTCGATCACCTCAGCTCCGTCCAGACGCGGGCAGATCGAGCGCGCCCTGGCAATCAGGTCATCCAATTGATGATCCGTGGTATCCTCTGCGGTGTAATCCCGCTCGCTAGTGGCACCGACCGCGACATGCCCGTCCCCGCGCGGCACGATATAGAGGCGATCCTTGTAGATCAGCGGCCACGCATCAACCGGAGGGCCATCCGCCAGGCGGAGCACAGCCGCCTGTCCCTTCTCCCCGCGTCCGGCAGGGGTACAGTCCTCCTCATCAGGCAAAAACCGGAAGGCATCCGCTCCTGTGGTCAGGAATATCCGTTTCGCCTGTAAACGCGTCCCATCTTCAAACACCGCCCCTTCGGAATCAAGTCTGTAAAGCCGGAAGCCGGTTTCGATTGCTCCCGCAGATGCGCTCAGCGCCTTGCAATAGCGTCCGGCGTTGATTCGCGCGCTCAGACCGCAAAGGGCCGCTCCGAAAGGTGCACTGTCCAATGATAGCCATACCGCTTCCGGTTCAACAACCGACAAATTGCCAAACCCTTGCCAGTTCTGTTCTGCATCCGCTGCTCTGCCCCGCCATAGCGGATCATGATGGGCACGGGTTAAAGGGATAAGCCGTCCGCAGCGCCGGTACCCCGCATCAATGCCGGTTTCCTGTTCAAGCGCTTTTATGACATCCGGTAATGATCGTAGCGCCTCGAACTGTACCTGTTTTTTTTCGTTCCAACGGTCCGGCGCATGGGGCGCAAGTACGCCCAGCGGCGTCGCACTGGCACCGGCTCCTGCCCCGACCGCATCGACGATCACAACGTCACGACCCGCTGATTTCAGCGCCCGCGCAACGCTTAAGCCAAAGACACCGGCACCGATAACAAGACAATCCAATTCCATATTCCGTGATCAACGGCAATTTGATCCGTGACGCAACCGATACATGCGCTAAATTCACATTATGAAAAAAATCCTGGCCATAATCACTTTGCTCGCACTTGTACCTTTACTCAGGGCACAAGCCGACAGCAACATCGTTGATCTGGAACTGGTACTCGCCGTTGATGCCTCCGGCAGTGTCGATGAAGAAGAATTCCGCCTTCAGCTGTCTGGAATTGCAACCGCCTTCCGCAGTCCGGAAATCCTGCAAGCCGTACAATCTGGGCCGGAACACCGTATTGCCGTCGCGCTGGTGGTCTGGTCGGATTCGAATTTTCCAAAGGTTCCGTCGACCTGGCACATTCTGGACAGCAGGGAATCCGCATTGCGGTTCGCTGATATCGTTGAGACGTTTCACACCAAAACAGGGCGCAGTGCAGGTATCGGCGGCGGCGGGACTTCTATCGGTGATGCGATTGATTATGCCATCGGCATGATCGAGGTGAACGGGATCGAGGGGACACGGCGGGTCATTGATGTATCCGGCGACGGCATTGAAACCGATCCCTGGGCCGGTCCCGCGACCATGCTGCCGGAGGCGCGGGCAATGGCCGTACGCGCAGGCATCACAGTCAACGGCCTCGCCATTTTAAACGATTACCGGCGCCTCAATACCTATTACCGCGATCATATGATTGTCGGCGAAGGAAGCTTTGTTCTGGATGCTGTTGATTATGAGGATTTCGAGCGGGCCATTCAGGAAAAGCTTTTAAGGGAAATCGCTGTTTTTATAGGGTAATGTGCTGTGCCGCCGGTTAGTGACGTTATTGTGCTGCCAGCCCGCTTGCAGAACGGGACAGGCTTTCGATCAATGCCCAGTCACCGCGCGCGACCGCATCATTTGGCGCAACCCAGGACCCGCCGACACATAATACATTCGGCAGGTTCAGATACTCCGCCGCATTGGTGTCGCTGATCCCGCCGGTCGGACAGAAACGCAAATCCGGCAGCGCACTGCCCCAGGCCTTAAGTGCCGCAACACCGCCATTCACCTCCGCCGGAAAAAATTTGAGTATCCGGTATCCTCTGTCCGCGGCGGCCATTGCTTCGGAGGGTGTAGCCACTCCCGGCAGCATGGGCAATCCTGCACCCTCAGCTGCATCCATCACCGGCGCACTGAACCCGGGCGAGACACCGAACTGCGCCCCTGCAGCGACAGCGGCACTGACATCTTCGGCAATCCGCAGCGTTCCGACCCCGATCACTGCACCGGTGACCGAGTCTGCTATGGCCCGTATCGCATCAAGGGCGGCAGACGTGCGCAACGTCACCTCCAGCGTGGAAAGGCCGCCGGCAACCAGCGCCCGGGCAAGCGGCACCGCTTTTCCCGCATCCTCGATCACCAGGACGGGTATAACCGGTGCTCGCTGGCAGACCGCATTAATATCAGTATAAGTCACGCTGATCGTTCTTTTATCGCGGCAATCAACCCGGCGGTTGACCCGTCCAGTGTATCATCTGCAGCACCGTCGAATGCAGGCAGAAGATTGACCGCCAGGCTTTTGCCAAGCTCAACCCCCCACTGATCAAAGCTGCAGACATTCCAGATCACACCCTGAACAAAAACCTTATGCTCGAACAACGCAACCAGACGCCCGAGCGCGTAAGGATCAAGGCGTTTTTGTAATATGGTTGTCGAGGGACGATTCCCGGGAAATGTCCTGTGAGGTGCCAACCGGTCAATCTCGGCAGGCGGCATACCTTTTGCGGCCATTTCCGCACGGGTTTCCGACTCTGTGCGACCAAAGGCAAATGCCTGTGCCTGCGCCAGACAATTTGCAAGCAAAGCCGTATGATGCGCACCCGGTCCGTCCCGAGATTCTGCAGCCGCAACAAAATCAACCGGAATAACATCGCTGCCCTGATGCAAAAGCTGAAAAAAGGAGTGCTGTGCATTGGTTCCGGGTTCGCCCCAGATAATAGGGCCGGTCGCATGGGCTACGGGTGC
>CALFWP010000011.1 GCA_937927905.1 uncultured Neomegalonema sp. | reverse complement strand
CCCTTCTACCGCCTGCATGGATTTGCTGACCTCATAGGCAAAATCCACATGTCCCGGCGTGTCGATCAGGTTCAGGACATAATCCTCGCCGTCATTGGCTTTATAATTCAGCCGGACGGTCTGCGCCTTGATGGTAATGCCGCGTTCTTTCTCGATATCCATCGAATCAAGAACCTGTTCGGTCATTTCCCGTTCGCTCAGCCCGCCTGTCATCTGGATCAGACGATCAGCCAGCGTGGATTTCCCGTGATCGATATGTGCGACAATCGAGAAATTGCGGATGTTTTCGGTCTTGGTCATGGGACGCTATATGAAGCCGTCTGCAAGGTGGGTCAAGCGCGGTTACAAGGCAATCAGAAACGGCTTTGTCTAACGCGGTGTCAGTCCGCGGCTGTCCAGATTCATACGTGCGAAATCGACACCGAAGCTTGCCAGGCTCTCTTTTCTGGCCATCGTTTGTAGTTGTGCAACTTGTGCAGGGTCACGCCGCTCCATAACCTTTGATGCCAGAACTGAAATCATAAGTGCCGATATGTAAATCTGATCTGATGCTTCCTGGATGGATGTCGTGCGCGGCCTGCCGCCCATAGAGGCAAGAAGCGCCCTCGCCTGCCTTTTTACTCCGGAGGTTTGGCCAGGTGACGTCTCTGCGGTCGAGGCATTCGCTGCGTCCCACAACGCCAGCATCATAAATGTAAGTGCATCATCAATTTGTGTATCGCGTATATCATGTACGCTCAACGCCGGTCCGAAAGTCCTGAACGGGTTTTTCCCGAGGGCCTCGGCAAGCTGTTTGTCATTTCGCGCAATATCTGCCAGTGCATTTTGTGTCACTGCCGCACGCAGTTGAGGATCCGGCGTAAAGGCAAACTGGGCAGCGGATGCATAGGAACCACCCTGTAACGCCACATTAAAATTCAAATGAGCGCTGTATCCGGATGAACCAAGGAGCATTCCTCCAACCATGCCGGTCTTATGCTGTTGCTGCGCTTCAGCCGGAGCGACCAGTAAAGCCGAGATAAAAAGTGCTCCGAAAAATTTTTGCATGGTCTGCCCCGCCAGTAACTTCAATAAAGTTTAATGTTCATACAGCATTAAGACACAAGCATGGTTAATGCTGTATAAAGCGTATCGCTGCTATGACACAGAAAACATCATAAAACCTATTTTCTCTCTTGCATCCAGGAACAGGCTTTCATATATCCATCTCCAGCAAGCGCCCTTCGTCTAGTGGTTAGGACGCCGCCCTTTCACGGCGGTAACACGGGTTCGAATCCCGTAGGGCGTACCACTTTATTAAATTAAAATGTAAAGTGGCGACTGGTAATCATAAAAATTAAATTCACGCTATAAATTCACTTTATTAGCCGGTTCAGCATTTTTATGTCCTAAGCTTTTACTGCTAAATTAGTTTGACATTAACCATGCAAGTTGCATTGTGCAGTCGATGAATAACTGTATGAATTCGCTAAGTCTATTGTTCCTAACCCGCCTCTGAGCGTGTCGGAATAGGCGCGTGCGCTCAGGGGAACGCCAGCGCGCCATCATCAGCATTCATAATTTTCACTTCCGAGGCGACAATGACGACCGAACAGAAACCTTCCGACCGCGTTGTAATTTTTGACACGACGCTGCGCGACGGCGAACAATCCCCCGGCGCGACAATGACACTGGAAGAAAAAATCAAAATCGCGACTCTGCTTGATGAAATGGGCGTTGATATCATCGAGGCCGGTTTCCCGATCGCATCCGACGGTGACTTCGAAGCTGTAACCGAAGTCTCCAAAGTTGTGAAAAACTCTGTCGTATGCGGTTTGGCGCGTGCATCCAAAGGGGACATACAGCGCGCATGGGACGCACTTAAACATGCGAAAAAATCACGCATTCACACTTTTATAGGCACCTCACCTCTGCACCGTGAACATCAGCTTTCAATGAATAAAGAGCAGGTGCTTGAGAAGATTCGCGAAACCGTCACCTTTGCCCGCTCTCTTTGTGACAATGTGCAATGGTCACCGATGGATGCAACCCGCACGGAACATGACTATCTCGTTGAAGCGGTTGGTATTGCCGTGGCGTGCGGTGCGACAACAATCAACATTCCCGACACGGTCGGCTATACCGCCCCGGGCGAAAGCGCGGAACTGATCCGCATGTTACTTCGCGAAGTTCCAGGTCTGGATCAATGCGTTATTGCGACTCACTGCCATAACGACCTTGGCATGGCGACTGCAAATTCCCTCGCCGCTGTGGAAGCCGGTGCCCGTCAAATCGAATGTACGATCAATGGCCTTGGAGAGCGCGCCGGCAACACTGCGCTGGAAGAAGTTGTTATGGCTATGAAAGTACGGCCGGACATCATGCCATTCCATACCGGAATTGACAGCACAAAAATCATGCAGCTCAGCCGCATTGTTTCGACGGTTTCCGGCTTTCCGGTTCAATTCAATAAGGCAATTGTTGGCAAGAATGCTTTTGCCCATGAAAGCGGCATTCACCAGGACGGTATGCTGAAACATGCAGGCACTTTCGAGATCATGCGTCCTGAAGATGTGGGCCTGACCGAAAGCAATCTGGTCATGGGCAAGCATTCCGGCCGCGCTGCCTTTAAAGATAAACTGGTACAGCTCGGAATCGAAATCGGTGACAATGCCTTTCAGGAAGCCTTCATACGTTTCAAGGCGCTCGCGGATGCGAAAAAAGAAGTTTATGATAATGACATCATTGTACTGATTGAAGACGCCGAAACATCATCGGCACATACCAGGTTTCAGGTTGTATCCGTGCGCGGTCAGTTCGGCACAGACGGCCCGCAAAAGGCGGAAGTCACACTGAAAATTGACGGGACTGATCACTCCTGCGAAACAGAGGGTGACGGTCCCGTTGATGCAGCCTTTAACGCAATCAAAAAGCTGATCCCCCACGGTGCACGGTTGCAGCTTTATCAGGTCCACGCCGTGACCCATGGTACGGATGCCCAGGCGGAGGTAAGTGTGCGTATGGAAGAGGCTGGAAAACTTGTTACCGGCCATGCTGCACATACCGATACCATTGTCGCCTCAATCCGCGCTTATGTGAACGCGCTGAACAAACTGATGCTGCGACGTGAGAAATCCGCGCCTCAACCGATGCAGCAAACCGCCTGAGTCTTTTTCCGCTCATGTGTTACGCGATGTGATATTGATACAAAACAAGGTATTGTCAGCTATGCAAACTTTAATAGGCTGGCAATGACCTCACTCCATAAAGCAAGCATAGTAAGTGGAGGCAATATGATTTTGAATACTATAACTACTGCTTTTGATCCAAAAGGATCGTGAAATTCTTTCATTGGATTATCCGGAGGGGTCTCACCTTTTTCCATAATTAAGTTTCTTTTTTTCTCAAAGATATTATACGAGCGATATATACACCAGTAACATGCTGTAAAAACCAACATCAAAATTACAGTTAGTATAACAGCTTGAACAGCATAGGCTGCATTAGCAGCACCATTGACTTGAGTGCAAGCAACCCAAACAGCAAAACCCATATAAGAAAAGAAAGGTAACCAAGTGTATACGCGGCATACTGTACGCAAATTTTCATTTTTATGAATATTTAAATGATCTGTATTATGTTCTATAGAATTTATTTCCCTTACAATTGAAGAAAAAACAGAAATACCAATAGCAACAGCTGCATACATAAAAACATATCCAAGAAAGTCATAAAACCATGCCCAATCTCCGGTAAAGCAATAGCTACTCCAAGTAAATAATGATTTAGGATTGCTTACCCAATCGCTATACCAGAATGGCAATATAGACCGATCAATTGATGTGTATATATATCTGATTTGATCTATAAATAGTACAGAAAAACCAATATAAAATCCAATTACGTAATCTTTTTTAAAAACTTTATATTTAATTTTTGAACAAATTACAATACTAACTAACAAGAAAGATAATACTAAAACTGTAATTTCACCCCAGAATACAGGATGGACTCCACCAAAAATTACATATTTTTCTTTGTCATTGAATTCTCCTAAGTATACCTTTCCTTCTGATTTTAATTTATTTTTTTCTCCTGTGCCAAAATCCGAAAAAGACCCTTCATGTTGTTTAATGCATTGATTTTGGAAAATAAAACCGTCAAATTTTTTATTACTTTGGTATTCAAAATACTCAACCATATCAGAACTTTTCCATGGGTTAGATACCCTATACCCAGAGGCCCATTGGAAAAAGTTTGAAAAAATTGCACCTATAAATAGCAGAATGATGAGTTTTCGGGGATTAAATCCTGATAACATTATATGTCTACACCTCTGATAGCGAAAAAATTAATGCTTTTTGTACTTACGGATATTATGTGAATCTTAACCGTGGTATCGGCGGGCAAATTTTTCAACTTAAAAATGCAAATCCGTAGCTTTAAATTTTTTGCAATGGAAATATATAGAACAATGCCTTTACCTTGAAACATGCAGCGCACTATAAGGCTGCATCTTAATCTTCACGGCTCTGTACATGCCGTGCGTCATTACGGGATTCCGCGATGCTCGGTTTATTCGGCATGTTTTCCACTGATATCGCCATCGACCTCGGTACGGCGAATACGCTGATCTATATCAAGGGCAAAGGAATCGTTCTGAACGAACCGTCTGTTGTTGCAATGCACACAAAAGGCGACAAGAAAACCGTTGAGGCGGTCGGCAGCCCGGCCAAAGCAATGCTGGGCCGCACCCCTGGCCGGATAGAGGCAATCCGGCCCATGCGCGACGGCGTCATTGCTGATTTTGAAGTGGCCAAAGCGATGATCAAGGATTTCATCGCCCGCGTACATAAATCAAATTTCCTGTCCCGGCCGTTCATACTTATCTGTGTGCCCTCAAGTGCAACGGCGGTTGAACAGCGTGCGATCCGCGATGCCGCTCTGGAGGCGGGTGCCAGGGGTGTAAAACTTCTGCCTGAACCGATTGCCGCCGCTATTGGCGCCGGGATACCTGTCGGAGATCCTGACGGGTCCATGGTTGTCGATGTCGGCGGCGGAACCACTGAGGTGGCCGTTATCGCTCTTGCGGATATTGTTTATGCGCGCTCTTCCCGGGTCGGCGGCGATAAAATGGATGAGGCAATAATAAGCTATTTACGCCGCAACCACAATTTGCTGGTCGGGGAATCTTCCGCAGAAAAAATCAAAATGCAAATCGGCATCGCCTGTATGCCGGAGGACGGCGAAGGCCAATATATGAACGTCCGGGGCCGTGATCTCATGAACGGTGTCCCCAAGGAAATCACCATCAACCAGGCCCAGATTGCTGAGGCGTTGGCTGAACCTATCAGCCAGATCGTTGAAGCGGTTAAAGTTGCTTTAGAAGCGACACCGCCTGAATTGGCCGCCGATATTGTTGATAAAGGCATTATGCTGACCGGCGGCGGTGCGCTTTTATCCGAACTTGACGCTGTGTTACGCGATGAAACCGGCCTTGCCGTATTGATTGCTGATGAACCATTGAACTGTGTCGCGCTTGGTACGGGCCGTGCTTTGGAGCATATGGTTAAACTGCAGCACGTTCTGATTGACGAAGCCTGATTTTTCTAAGGCCCTGCAATTTTATCAGGCATGACTCTATGGCATTTTGCCATAATTATTATATTGAACACTGTCATCAGAGAAGGCAGCGTCCGCATTGGCACAGTACCGCTCCAGTTCAGGCTTCGGGCAAATCGTATCACGCGCGATACTTGCGTTTTCCATTGTTTTCGGGGTTCTGATTTACGTTCTGGGCGCCTCCAATGATCCGAGATTGGATCCGCTGCGCCGTCTCTCACTGGATATCAGTGCGCCTGTCACCGGTTTTGTTTCTGCACCATTCCTTTTTCTGCGTGATGCGATTTCAAACTTCAAAGAATTTATTGATGTTTATCAGCAGAACAGGTCGTTGCGGGAAGACATTGTGCAGTTAAATCAGTGGCGGGAGGTTGCCCGCCGTTTTGAAAGAGAAAATGCGCGCCTTCGTGCTCTGCATAATGTATCACTTGCGCCGAAATATGACTACGTTACCGCTCAGGTTGTCGGCAGTTCAGGCGGAAGTTTTACGCATACGATCATGATCAATGTCGGACGTTCCGGCAGCATTGACTCAGGTGCGGTTGCACTTGATGGCGGCGGCCTGGTCGGACGTATTGTCTCTGTCGGAGATAACGCAGCACGGGTATTATTACTGACAGATCTGGCCAGCCGCGTACCGGTGATTATCGAAGGCGCCGGAATAAAACGTAGCGAAGAAGATGATCGTGGCGAAATTGTCCGTGCGATACTTGTCGGAGATAATTCAAGGACCCCTTTGCTGAAATTTGCGACGAAGACAGAAGGGATTCGTGCCGGGCAGCTGGTAACCACGTCAAATGACGGCGGTGTTTATCCGAAGGGCCTGCCTATCGGCGAGGTAGAGACAGATGGAGAGGGGTTCCGTGTCCGCCTTGCGGCTAATTTCGATCGGCTGGAATTCGTACGTATCCTGCTGGACAGAACGGACAGAACAATTGACACGGACGCTGTGTTGATCGTACCCGAGACAGTCTTACCGGTAGAAGAAAACGCGGACGGTAGGCGGGAGTGAGACGCAGATCGCTGAGCATTTTCACGGTATTTGCCATCATCGTGACGGCTACATGTTCTTTGGCGTTATCCGGCTTGCCGCTGGGAGCCGGTGCCGGAGCTGCCATTTGGCCGAATTTTTTGCTTTGTGTGGTTTTTTTCTGGATGGTTCATCGCCCGTCAGGAATGCCGACACTTGCGATTTTATTCCTGGGATTAATGGATGATCTGATCGGCGGCGGTGTATTAGGAGCCGGCATTCTGGCTTTGTTATTGGGCAGTCTGTTCGTAAGGCCGGCTGCGGAGTCGCTTGCAAGGTCCGCATTCGGGATGCGTTGGTCGGCTTTTTGCGGCTTCGCGGCGGTGGTGTTTTTTATTGAATGGGCACTCAATTCCGTACCACGCTGGAATACCATACAAACCGGGATGCCTTTCGCCCAGTTTTTGGTCACAGTTCTCGCGTATTTCCCTGTATCGATGATGTTTCGTAAAATCCTCAGAATCGGCCGCACATGATTGATCGCCGGAAAATACAAGCCTCAACGAATTCGCGTTTCACGCGCCGGTCGCTGGTGTTATTCGGCAGTCAGCTGAGCCTTGCCGGAATTCTCGGATCACGCATGTATCAGTTACAGGTGGTGGAGAGCGGCCATTATACTGAAAGAGCGGAGCGGAGCCGGATCCGCCCGCGCCTGATTGCACCTGTACGTGGAGAAATTTACTCCCGTGACGGGACCGCACTTGCTGAAAACCGCCAGAATTACCGTGTTGTCATGGTCCGTGAGCAGACCGACGATATCAGATTGTCTCTGCAAAAGCTGTCTGCATTGATCGAATTGACGTCCGAGCGCCAGGAAGAACTTTACGAAACGATCCGCAAATCTTCACCATTTGCCCATGTTCTGGTTGCTGAAAATCTCACCTGGGATGAATTCGCCGATATTAATGCCAATGCACCCGCGTTACATGGAATTTCACCGGAGATCGGCCTGACCCGCCATTATCCCAAAACGGATATTACCGCTCATATTGTCGGGTATGTCGGTGCACCGGATAACGAGGATATCAAACGCGCCGGCACTGCAAAGGGACTATTGAAACTTCCAGGAATGCGTATCGGGAAAAACGGTATAGAACGCATCGCCGAAGACAGTTTGCGTGGAACAGCCGGTTTGCGGCGTGTTGAGCGTAATGTGCATGGTCGTACAATCCGTGAATTGTTCCGCCAGGACGGTATTCAGGGCGAAAGGCTCGACCTGACAATAGATCTGGATCTGCAAAAATACGCGATAGAGCGCCTGGGTGATGAAAGCGGTGCGGTTATCGTAATGGATATTAATGATGGCGATGTCCTCGCACTGGCGTCGACGCCGGGTTACGACCCCAATGATTTTGTGCTTGGTCTGTCGCAGCAGCAATGGAACGCGCTGAGAGGCAATGAAAAAAACCCACTGATGAACAAGGCTGTTGCCGGAGCATACCCTCCCGGTTCGACCTTTAAGATGATGACGCTACTGGCCGCGCTCGAAAACGGTATTAATCCGACTGACAGCTATTACTGCAATGGTGCGCTCTGGTTTGGAAACCGGCATTTTAACTGCTGGAAAAGAGGCGGGCATGGCTTTGTAGACGCCATTACCTCGATCAAAAGATCCTGCGACGTTTATTTTTATGAAATTGCGCAACAGGTCGGTATCAGCAAAATTGCGGAGCTGTCCCGGCGGTTCGGCCTTGGCGTTGAACCTGAGATCGAACTGCCGCGTGTAAAAAGCGGCGTCATGCCTGATCGTGGCTGGAAAGAGGCTGTGTTGGGTGAACCATGGTACAGTGGAGAGACACTGAATGCCGGGATCGGACAAGGTTACACGACAGCGACACCATTACAGTTGGCCATTATGACAGCAAGGCTGGCCAATGGCGGCTATAATGTCAAGCCACGACTGATACGTGGGCGCAACGGACAAGCCATAAAACCCGAACCATTACGCCCGCTGGGTGTTGATGCGAAAAATATTGCGATTGTCCGGAAAGCGATGTCCAGTGTCACCAATGAACTGGGCGGAACAGCTTACAAATCACGCATTACGGCCACCGGCAAAGAAATGAGCGGTAAGACAGGAACAGCCCAGGTTCGGCGTATTTCTGTTGCCGAGCGTCAGACGGGTGTCATCAAAAACGAAGATTTACCCTGGCGGCTGCGCGATCATGCACTGTTTGTGGCTTTTGCGCCCACAGACAAGCCGCGCTATGCCATCGCAGTGGTCGTTGAGCACGGCGGCGGCGGATCAACAGTTGCCGCGCCTATCGCCCGCGATGTGCTGTTGCACGCACAATATAAGGGCAAGCCTCCGCCGGATTCGGTTCCGAAAGAGGCCGATCCCATCTTCGGACAGGATCCGTTGGGACCGGTATGAGCATTTCCATTTTAAACGGCCCCGGACATCTAAGCATCGGGACAAAGTTATTAAGGTTGAACTGGGTCTTACCGGTCTTTCTGGCAATTGTATCCGGCGTGGGATTTGCCATGTTGTATTCGGTGGCGGGAGGTGATTTCGATCCCTGGGCCCGGGCACAGATTATCCGCTTTACAGTCGGATTTCTCGGGATGTTCATCGTTGCGATGATTGATATTCGGATTTGGTATAAGGCGGCCTGGCCTTTTTACCTCTTCGCTTTTTCTCTACTTTTGGCTGTCGAATTTATCGGCATCAGCGGCAAAGGTGCCGTGCGCTGGATTGACCTGAAATTTATCCGCCTGCAACCTTCGGAGTTGATGAAAATCGCGCTCGTTGTTGTGTTGGCGCGCTATTACCATGATATCAGGCCTGATCGGGTAAAGAGTATTTTTTTGCTGATCCCGCCGCTGATTATTATCGCCCTGCCCGCCGCGCTGGTTTTAAATCAGCCGGACCTTGGTACAACTGTGCTGCTAGTATCGGGTGGCATCGCAATTATGTTCATGGCCGGTGTCAGCCTGTGGTTCTTTTTCCTGCTGGGTGCAGGAACAGGCGGATTGATTTACGCGATTTTCGGATCGTGCGGTCAGGACTGGCAAATACTCAAAAATTATCAATGCCGTCGCATCACCACATTTCTTGACCCAGCCAGCGACCCGCAAGGCGCAGGCTATCATATTACCCAATCCAAAATAGCCTTCGGGTCAGGCGGTTATAACGGTATGGGCTTTACCGAGGGCCCGCAAAGCCGGTTGGATTTCCTGCCTGAAAAGCACACCGACTTTATATTTACTACGCTGGGTGAAGAGTTCGGACTTATCGGTGCTCTTGCTTTGCTGGGGCTCTACATGGCGATATTGTTCATCGGAATGCTGACCACATTACGTATCAAGCATACTTTCGGCCGGTTGATCGGCACAGGGGTGTGTTTTACGTTCTTCTGTTACTTTGCTATTAATATGGCAATGGTGATGGGGCTTGCTCCGGTTGTAGGTGTTCCCTTGCCGCTCGTGAGTTACGGCGGGACATCAATGCTGGTGATCCTGTTTGCATTCGGCCTGCTTCTAAGTGCGCAGGTTCATGCGCGTGTGCTATTCAAAAAACGGGAGGATGCGTGATGGAGGAATTGGATGCCCGTAGCCTGCGCTGTCCTCTGCCTGTCTTAAAGGCCCGTAAAAGATTGAAATCACTTCAAGGCGGTGACAAATTACGCATGATCGCCGATGATCCGGCGGCCGTTATTGACGTACCGCATTTTTGTCATGAGCAAGGCCATACCCTCGAAACACAATCCGAAAACGACGGTGATCTGGTTTTTATTATCCGCAAAGGGCTTTAGCTCTTTTTCTTAAGCGCCCGTCGCATTTCATCGCACGGGTCATCCCGTTCCGGCGCTTTGGCGGACAGTGTTACAGTATAAGGCTTATCCGCAGGATCACTGCCTTCTTCCAGTAAGCCTATAGCGGCGATTTTTGCATCCGGCACGGCCTGCAGTAGATAAGCGGGAGCACCGCGTTCCAGGCGGGCATGCGCGTTGCCGCAGATCAGAACACTTTGTCCGCCCCCTCTGACACCGGCCCGCCGCCAGGCATCTGCATAGGACGCATCCCAGGCGCGTTGTACCTCGACCATCGCGCCAAGCTTTTCCCTGTCTACCAACCCGCAATGGGCATCATATTGCTCATCAAGCATCGCGGAATGCAGGCGGTCAGGCAACGGGTCGGACAGAGCATACCGTTCTGTCAGCGCATCACCGAGACCTGCTGCACCCTTCTGGTAAACCGCTCCGAGATCAGAGCGCCTCAATCCTCCACCCGCGATATAAGCCTCCGGCGCGGCCTCCAGTATCGGCGCGTATAAGTCCCAGTCCGGCCAACCGCTATCAGCCCATTCCAGAGCCTCGCCCAGGGCGGTCCGGGATATGCCGTCTGCCCGCAAGCGGTTAACGGCCTCTTCCCGCGCCTGTGGGATCATCTCGAAAGCCAACCCCGCCGGAGACAGCGCCACAACCAACTCCGCCTGTAAATGGTGATGGCGGGGATTGTCGTGCTGCTCTCCGATTGCGATAAAATCGGCATTTGCAACTGTTTTCAGGACAACATCGATATCAGTCGCAGCAAAGCTCATGTACGGGAAAAATGCCGCGCCGCCGGCAATCGTGAGAAAGCCGCGCCGGTTCATGTGACGGTGCCTGGTGTTAGCTCTTCTTCGGTCGGCGGACGATCCGTCATCATTTTATCGGCATAGGCAGCTTCGAAGGGTTTCTCACCGGACATCCAACGGAACATAACATTCTTTTCCGTCCATATCGTCGCGAGAGATGCATTCAACTCCAGAGGCTCCATTTCAAGTCCGTACTCCAGCAAAGCGGTCCCGAATGCATCGTAATAAGCCTGGGTATTGTCGAAAAAAAGCTGATGGGACGGCGTTGAGATATAAGCATTACGCTCGTCAAATGCTTTTTGGCATGAGGGTTTGTCACTGGAATGCATGGACCGGCAAGTCAGAGGCCGCGCCTCGTGAACACTGCATAACCAGGTCTCAGGGTCCAGCATCGGACAGGCAATGTGCCCTTCATGCCGCCCTGCTCCGCTGACGCCGCGATGTTGAGCGTCGTGATCTATAATCCTTTGTTTCATGGCCTTTGAGGTTTCGGAATCCAGCTCGTTGTCTATATAATCTGCCAGAAAAAACGCCTCCGGCGCCAGCACACTGACCATCGTATGACAACAATAGGCACAGCCTGCACCGCATGCGACTTTGAAACTGCCGGTCTCTGCCATCCAGTCGTAAACATCATTGAAATACACATTCGAACGCGCATAGGTCAGGCTGACGGATTCAAGGATACTTTTCCTGTTGATCCCCATACGATTGAAATAATCCATGTAACGGTGCGCTTCACGGGCACCATCCGGCGGAGTGATGGGGGCTGGCTGACTCATGTTATCCTCACACAACAGATCGGTACAGTATATGCCATACTGAATGATATGGTTTTATAAAGAGTGATTTATAGCGTCACAGGATCAGCGGCAAGCGGGCCCGGTGCAAACTTGATACATTGTACGATTTCACACTGATTAAGCATGCATTGCCCTGCCCTCTTGCGCGTATTCCATCTGCGTGAAGCCAGAACAGCTCAGCTTAAAGTCCAGTGGTTAAAATTTCTGGACGGATGACGCTGTCTTATGCCTCCTGACGGCTGATTCGAGATTGCGAGGGACAAACCATGCTCAAAACGCCATATTTGCTTTTTTTGGGTGATGCTCATGATCAGCTTTCCGCCAAGGTAGCACAGGGCATCGTTGACTGGCGCCCGGAAAACGCTTTGGGACAGATGCGCCTTGACGGGTGCAAGGCCGATGTCGGCGTTGCGGACATGACAATCAGCGAGGCCGTGGAAAAAGGCGCCGGAACCCTTGTTGTCGGTGTTGCGAACCGGGGCGGCTTCATTTCCGATGTCTGGATCGGCGAACTCGTCAAAGCGCTGGAGGCCGGTCTCGATCTCGCCGCCGGTCTGCACAACAAACTTGCCGACGTACCGGTTCTGGTGGAAACTGCCGTAAAGCACGGGCGTAAACTGTTCGATGTCCGTCACGCCACTGAAAGCTATCCGGTCGGCAGCGGCGCGAAACGCACCGGCAAGCGCCTGCTCCCTGTGGGCACGGATTGCTCCTGCGGCAAGATGTATACTGCCCTTGCTATCGAAAAAGAAATGCGGGCACAGGGCTGGAATGCCGATTTCCGCGCCACCGGTCAAACCGGCATCCTGATCACCGGCTCGGGCGTGCCGCTTGATGCCGTGATTTCCGATTTTATCGCCGGTGCCATCGAGACACTGGCCCCTGACAACGATCCCGATCATTGGGACCTGATCGAGGGGCAAGGCTCGCTGTTCCATCCGGCCTATGCGGGCGTGACCACCGGCCTGATCCACGGGTCACAGGCGGATGCGCTGGTGATGTGCCATGAACCGACACGCAAGCACATGCGCGCCCTGCCCGATTATCCCGTGCGCGATATGGCCGACCTGATGCCTTACGCTTTGCAGATGGCACAACTGACCAATCCGGACGTGAAGTTCGTGGGTATCTCGGTCAACACCAAAGACCTCGCCGAAGCCGAGGCGATGGATTACCTGAAAAAAACCGAAGACCGTTTCGGTCTGCCGACCGTTGATCCGGTCCGCACCGGTGTCGGAGCCATCGTCGATACACTGGCATGATCGGCGTTTCCGTAAAGGTCGAACGGTTCCGGCTGCGCGAGGTTTTCACGATTTCGCGCGGCTCCCGCACCGAAGCTGAAGTCGTCACCGTAACCGCAACGAATGGTGGTCATCAGGGCCGGGGCGAATGTGTTCCCTATAAGCGCTATGGCGAGACACCGGACTCGGTATGCGCCCAAATTACTGAAATGGCCAAGGCCATCGGTGAAGCGGCGGACCCCATCACCGCGCTGCAACAGCACCCGGCAGGGGCTGCACGGAACGCGCTGGATTGCGCGCTTTGGGATCTCAAGGCCAAATCATCGGGCCGTCCGGTCTGGAGCCTGTTGGACCTGCCCGAACCGGTCACGGTCACAACCGCATTTACTCTCTCGCTCGAAGACCCTGATGTAATGCGGGAAAAGGCCGCGCGCGAAGCCGCCCGCCCGCTGCTGAAAATCAAACTCGGCGGCAAGGGCGATCTTGCCCGCCTTGAAGCCGTGCGCGCCGGTGCGCCGGATGCGGCGATCATCGTAGACGCAAATGAAGGCTGGAGCGTTGAAAGCTATGCGGAAATAGCCCCGACTCTCATCCGCCTCGGCGTGAAGATGGTCGAACAACCCCTGCCCGCCGGAGAGGACGCCGCCCTAGCCGGTATCGAACGCCCCTTACCGGTCTGTGCGGATGAATCCTGTCACACCAGCGCATCCCTGACGGACCTGCTCGGCAAATACGATATGGTCAATATCAAACTGGACAAGACCGGCGGCCTCACCGAGGCATTGAAATTACGCGATGAGGCACGAAAGCTCGGCTTTCAGGTTATGACCGGCTGTATGGTCGGCACGTCGCTGGCCATGGCCCCGGCCCATCTGGTCGCGCAAGGCTGTGAAATCATTGACCTTGACGGGCCGCTGTTACTGGGCGAGGACCGTAATGCACCGATCCGCTTTGAGGGCAGCGCCATGGCCTCTCCCGCTTCGGCGCTTTGGGGATAACGGTTGTTAGAGGTAAAGCGTAAACTGCTTTAAACAGCTTCCGCTTCCTCCAGTTTTTCCAGCGACGTCATCCACAGGACTTCTGCACGGCCCACAGCCTCCACTACTTCGGCGCGCTTGATGCTGATGCGCTCGATTTCGGTTGCGCTCATCATCCCCTGCTGCAAACCGTCGCCCAGTTTATCGTCAATGGTTTTGAGCATCCGGTTCAGCTTATCGAGGCGTTCCTCGCATTTTTTCGCATCGGCCCGCAGCGCGGATAAAGAGTGCCGCGGTTTGCTCTGAGCGGATTTTTTCGGCTTCTCCGCCTTCGCCGCCGCCTTTTGCTCTTTCGTGGCACGGTCGGGCACCCCCCGCTGTCCGAGCAATAACTTGCGGTAATCCGACATATCACCGTCAAAGTTCTTCACCTGCCCGCCCCCGACCAGCCACAACCGATCGGCCACCGCCTCCACCAGATGCGGATCATGACTGACAAGAATAATCGCTCCGCCGTAATCATTCAGCGCGTGCATCAGCGCATCGCGGCTTTCAATATCAAGGTGGTTGGTCGGCTCGTCCAATATCAGCAGATGCGGCACATCGAGGGTCGCCAGCATCATCAACAGCCGCGCCTTCTGACCGCCAGACAAACGCTTTGCCGCCAGATCAACCAGATCGGCCCCGAACCCCGCCGCGCCGAGGCGCGCGCGTAATTTCGAAGGTGTCTCATCCGGGCGCAGCGCGGTCAGATGCCGCAGGGCGCTCTCTTCCGGCCGCAACTCATCCAATTGATGCTGGGCGAAATATCCGATCCGTAGCTTTTTGGATCGGGTTGTCTCGCCCTCCATCAGCGGCAGTTTTCCGGCAATCAGCTTCGAGAGCGTCGATTTCCCCTCACCATTCGCCCCCAGCAGAGCGATACGGTCCTCCTGGTCGATACGGAAATTCAATTTTGACAGCACGGGCGGTCCGTCATACCCGACCACGCCCTCCGATACCGTAATCAGAGGCGGCGGCAGATCCTCGGGTGTTTTAAAGCTGAATTCCGCAACCGCATTTTCTGAAATCGCCGCAATCGGTTGCATCCTCTCCAGCATTTTCATGCGCGATTGCGCCTGCCGTGCTTTACTGGCCTTGGCTTTGAAACGGTCGACAAAACTTTGAATATGCGCGCGCTGTTCATCCTGTTTGCGCTTCAACGCTACCTGTTGTTCCAGCTTTGCCCGGCGCGCTGCATCAAAGGCATCATACCCGCCGGTGTAATACGTCATTTTACCGTCATAACAATGCAACACGCCCTTGACGGACCGGTTCAGCAAATCGCGGTCGTGAGAGATAATCAGACAGGTATGCGGATAACGCGCGAGAAAATTCTCCAACCAGACCGTGCCCTCAAGGTCCAGATAGTTCGTCGGCTCGTCCAGCAACAGCAAATCAGGGGCCGAAAACAAAACCGCCGCCAGCGCCACACGCATCCGCCATCCGCCGGAAAATTCGCTGCACGCCCGCGCCTGTGCCGCCGCATCAAAGCCCAAACCCTGAAGGATCGACGCCGCCCGTGCCTCCGCCGAATGCGCGCCGATATCCGCCAGTCGCGTCTGGATATCCGCAATGGCCTCCGGATCCGTCTCGGTTTCAGCACGTGCCAGAAGCTCCGCACGCTCATGATCCGCCGCCAGTACGGTATCCAGAAGGCTGACGCTGCTGGCCGGAGCCTCCTGCGCCACCCCGCCGATCCGGGCCTGACGCGGCACCTCGATATCCCCTCCATCGGGGGATAATTCTCCCCGTATCAGGCGGAAAAGTGTAGATTTTCCACATCCGTTGCGCCCGATCACACCAACGGTGGTACGCGGCGGCACGGTCGCCGAAGCATCGGTGAAAAGCGACTTTCCGCCGATGGAAAAAGCAAGGTTCCGGATTGAAATCATGACATTCTCATACCCGAAACCCGCGACAAAGCCATGCCGTTTTTGGCATATTCCATGGTTGTTTCAAGCAAGCGGCAAAGTTGGTCGCTCTATAATGTCGGGCAAAATCACATCGGGAGGCTGTTATGACCGTATTTGATAAGAAAATTCTGCAAAATGTCACCCGCCCGGTGGCCGAGGCGCGGGGCCTTCCGAACAGCTTTTATACCGATCCGGATACGTATCAGCTTGAACAGCGCAAAGTCATGGCCGCAACCTGGGCCGGTCTGAGTTTCGCAAGCTATGTCCCAGAAGCGGGCGATGCGATGCCGATCACCTTTTGCGGCAGTCCCCTGATCATCGCACGGGGTGATGATAATCAGGTGCGCGTTTTCCTGAATGCCTGCCGTCACAGAGGTATGATTCTGCTGGAAGAAAAGCGCAAGATTGAAGGTGCGCTGCGCTGTCCCTATCACTCATGGTGCTATGACCTCAAAGGCCGCCTGCGCGCGACCCCCCATGTCGGCGGACCGGGTCAAAACGCCCATGAGGATATCAGGCGCGACGAATTGGGTCTCACAGAAATCCGCAGCCGCGTCTGGCGCGATGTGATCTTTGTGAATATGGATGGCAAAGCTCCCTCTTTTGATGAGCATGCCTCGACCCTGATCGGACGGTGGAAAGAGTTTGATCAGCCGATGGTTCATGGCGGTCCGGATTCCGGCTTTAAACTGAATCTGAAAACCAACTGGAAACTGGCCGTTGAAAACTACTGCGAGAGTTATCACCTGCCCTGGATTCACCCCGGACTTAACGCCTATTCCCGCCTGGAGGATCATTACGATATCGTTGAACCGGATATGTTCTCCGGACAGGGTACCGTGGTCTATAACCCCTCGCTCTCAGATGACGGGCGCAAGTTTGCGAATTTTCAGGGCCTCAGCAGAAAGTGGGATACCGGCGCGGAATACATTTCCTTTTTCCCGAATGTGCTGTTCGGCGTTCATCGCGACCACGCCTTTGCGATCCTGCTGGAATCCACCGGCCCGCAAACCACCACCGAACATATCGAGTTGTATTATGCAAACGATGATATGTGCGGCCCCGCCTATGCGGATATGCGCGAAAAGAATGCCGCGATGTGGAAGGAAATTTTCATCGAGGACATCGGTGTCGTGGAAGGAATGCAAAAGGGACGGCAAGGCGATTTGTTTGACGGCGGAAAATTCTCACCGGCCATGGATGCCCCGACCCATTGCTTTCATGACTGGGTCGCGCGCCGATTCGAGGCCGTTTAGAGTCAGACGCGGCTATCGGCCTATTCAGCAGCCTGATACGCTACGGGCAGCATAATGGTGGTAACCGGCACAACAGTGAACTCATTTGACAAATCCTGATACGACAGTACAGGCACATGACGCATTCCGTTGTTGGACATCAGGCTGCGCATAAAACGGCGCACGTCGAGCGAGGCAAGCACGACCGGCGTGGAACCACCGTCATCCGGTTCTCTGATGGATGCCTTAAGCGTCTCGATCAGCGAGTTTGATAACGCATCATCCAACGCAAGATATTCGCCCACGGTCGTTTGACGGATTGCATTACGAATCGCGTCTTCAACCTGTGTATCCAACAGGTAAACCGGTATCACGCGATCCCGTCCGGCCAGGCTATTACAAATCTGACGGCGCAAGGCGGTGCGCACATATTCGGTCAGAACAATCGGATCCTGTTCCTTTGCCCCCCACTCGGACAGCGATTCAAGCAACAGGCGCTGATTACGCACCGGCACCCGCTCATCAATCAGCCGTCGGAAAACTTCGGCCACCTTGGTCAACGGCAGCATATCACGCACTTCCGCAGCAAGATCCGGATACTGGCCCGCCATATCCGCCAATGCAGCGCGAGCCTCTTGGACACCGATACATTGGGAGGCATAGCGCGTTTGTATCGCTCGCGCTCCGCGCAACAAAACGTCAACCGGCTCAATCGGCACCAGGTCAGCTCCGGCCAGAGCATCAGCTGCATCCCTGTCAATCCAATACAGGCCCGGCATCTCAGGGGGTGGCGCATCCGCCGATTCCGCCGCTATACCGGCAAGCGTAAGCATCTCTTCGCCGGTTTCCACTCCGATGCGGTCAGGGTCAATCCGGAAATGCCCCACAGCGACGTCATCAAGGTCAACCCGCACATCCCCCATCGCCAGTCTCTGATCAAAAGCGAGTCTGGGGGGCAGGATTGTCAATCCGATTTCCGCATTCAAAGACAATGTTGCTTCAGAAGCTTCAGCAGCAAATTGCTCCTTGTCCTGTTCTGAAATAAGCTCCGGATGAATGTAAACAACAAAAGGACTGTGTGACGCATCAAGGGTATTTTCATCCTCTTCGCTGTCATCAGCGTCCTCTTCCTCGCCGAAAATCATAGAACGCAACGGTTCAGCAAAGCTTATCGCCATGAATGCGGCACCGATCACCAGAAAGACCGGCCACGGAAACCCGGGGATGAACATCATAACAAGCAGGATGATTGCGGCAACCCGCAGGGCAAGGGTGCTGGACATCATCTGGCGCGTTATGTCAGTGCCGAGGTTTTCCGCCTCGTCCGTCGCAACACGCGTAATCACCGAACCGGCCGCAAGCGATACGAACAGGGCCGGTAATTGCGCCGCCAAACCATCACCGACAGTCAGCAATGAATAGACATCCACCGCTTCACCGGCGGACATGCCCTGCCGGAACATCCCTATGGAAATACCACCGATCAGGTTCACCGCCACGATGACCAGTCCGGCAATGGCATCGCCCTTGACAAACTTCATAGCGCCGTCCATCGCGCCGAAAAACTGGCTTTCTTTTTCCAGTGTGCTGCGTCTGTTGCGCGCTTCTACGGGATCAATATCACCATTGCGCAGATCAGCATCAATCGACATCTGCTTGCCGGGCAATGCGTCAAGTGTAAAACGTGCCGCAACCTCAGCAACACGCTCCGATCCTTTGGTAATAACGACAAACTGGACGATCGTGATAATCAGAAAAACGACTAGGCCGACGATCAGCTCTCCCGCAATAACAAAATTACCGAAAGTCTCGACGATCTCTCCGGCATCCGCCTGAAGCAAAATCAGACGTGTCGTTGTAATAGATAATGCCAGTCTGAAAATCGTAGTGATCAGGATGATTGACGGCAATGTTGAAAAATCGAGCGGATTTCTCAGATAAAGCGACATCATCAGCAACAGCACGGCAGAGGCCAGGTTAACACCGATCAACCCGTCCACCAGCCAGGTTGGTAGGGGCAGGATCATCATCATGATTGCTGTCACCAAAAGGATAACAACCACCATGTCCTGCCGGCGTCCAATGACACCCAGCCCCTTATGAAGGCTCTCAATCATAATCGGCGATCCATGAGCTGTGGTCTGTCCGGCTGTTTTTCAAACCTGACAGAGTCGACAAAAGCAAGCCGCGCTTTTTCCACATGCCCTAATGCCAACAAAGCCCGCGCCCGCAGGCGTGCAGATGCGATCCGCAAGTCTTCCGTATCAACAGTCGGTGCAAGAGCATCAAGTATCGCAAGTGCCTTTTGCGGTGCACCTGCCAGAATATACGCATGAGCAATGGCACGGTTAAGCTCAAGGGAGGGAGCAGCGAATTTCACGGAAGCCAGCAGCAACGATAAGCCCTGTTTCGGATATCCCTGCCGGACATAAAATGACCCCATAGCGTGCAAAGCCTCGGCCTTTGAAAAGTCCGAAGCAACAACCGCTTCATTCATGGGGCTAAGTGTATCTCTCACGTTTTCAACAATGCATTGGTCAATTTAGTCAGCTGTCTTCTTGCAACCAGATGCGTTTCAATCACACTGGCAGCATAGCGATCAGCCGGATCTCCGGTTTTACCCCCGGGCGCAAGGCTTTCCGACGCTGCACTGAGTGTTGCAGTCAGGCGATGATCACCAAGCCATGCAATTGTCCGCTGTGGCGGGGCAGTAAACTCAGCAACCAAAGATGAGTTGATGTCCAGGTCAAACCTGTCATCAGCCGTAATCTCCAGGTTTTCAGGAGAAACCCGGGGTTGGATAACCTGATGACGTTCTGCCTTCGCCTGCGGAGAAACGTAAGAAACGCTGTCACGCGGAATCCGCCGAACGATAGAGCCTTTTATTTCCGTCATTGTGATTGCGCCTCCAAGGAGAACAAACGATGACAGCTAAAACATCGTACTCGGATGATATGCAAATTCAAGACCGTAACCTACAAACATAACTTACAACGGAATCATCAGCGTTTCATCGCCCCTTGAAATCGTCACACGATCCGGATTTATTTTCTCCAGCCTCCAGCCGCCAGGCAGTGTAT
>CALFWP010000010.1 GCA_937927905.1 uncultured Neomegalonema sp. | reverse complement strand
ACAACTGTCTGTGCCAGTGTTGCAGACGCCGCACCCGGGGCACCGATAACGGGGTGAACATTGATGACTGCACCGTTCGCCAAACGTGAATGCAGCACAGCAACCGGTGATGCGTTGACCGGAACCGTTACGGAACCGGCGGATACCGGTGGTGGTACAATCTCGAAACTGCCGACAGGCGAATAGCTTTCCGTTTGCTGATAGGAATATGTATCCGCCGGAAGCTGTTCCGCCTGATAGGAGATCACTTCGGGCTGTGCCTGGTTTCCGCTGACACTATAAGTGTCGAGCGTTGCGGACTCATATGATCCGTAAGCCGGGACCTCCGTCGGCGTATATGCGGGGGCCGCGGAACCGGACGGAGTATAGCTTTGTGCGGCAACCTCAAGGGGCGCTGTAACCGGTGCTGCAGTTTGTGAAAGGACAGGCGCAGCCGGTTGCGCCGGTGTTTCCAGGGCTTCGAACTCCAGCGGAGCAAACGCAACTTCTTCGCTTTCCTGAACCGGCGCCCGCAAAGGTGCAACCTCCAGCGGAGCAGGCCCGGCCGGAGCCGGTGCCGAGCTTACGTCCGTATTACCGGTATTTTTCGGCGGCAGTTTCAGAGGAGCCTGTTTGCCCCCTCCCGCCGGCCGGGATGTACTTTCCGTACGATCCTCCACCGGTGCCTTCAGAGCTGCAAACGCATCGGCAGGTGGTGGCGGAAGTTTTATAGCCTCTCCGCGCCCGGTAACACTGGGCGGTTTTTGCAGCGAGCCGTAAGCGCCCAGATTATCTGGGGCATCAGGCAGTTTGCTGGCAAAGTCACATCCGGCAAGTGCCGCAGCCATCACCGGCAAAGACAGTATGCGGACGAGTGTGGTGGACGAACGGAGGGGCTTAAATGTGGTCATTTCATCACCGGCAGCTATCTCACGATCATATCGAGAGTGGCGCGGGACAGGCTTTCGGAACCATTCTGTGTCACAAGTGATGTGCGGCCCAGGCATTGGGCCGCGCCGCTGTCACTGTCCATCAGAATCATATGCAAAAAGAACGTCATATTGGGTTCGATTACCGTCTTAGCACCTTCATAAAACATCTGCGAATCCATCCAGCAGGGGGTGAACCGCGCCCCGACGCTATATCCGCAAGCGTTAAGACGGTGTTGCCGTAAACCATATTCATCAAGAATTCTGGCATGTTCATCAAACACTGTACCAAGAGTATTTCCCGGCTTTAATGCGGATTCACAGGCGTTCAGGGCCTCTTTACAGGCTGTTCGCATATGTAAATGTTCAGGTTTCGGTTTACCAACAATCAGAGTATTCATCATCGGCGCGTGGTATCTGCGCCAGGCTCCGGACCATTCAAGCGTCAGCTGATCCTCTGATTCGAGGATACGGCGGCCAGAATAATACCGGCACAGCAATGCGCCCTCGCCGGACCCGATGATAAACTCGTTTCCGGCATAATCTCCGCCGCGCGCAAAAACATCCCCTTGCATCGCCGCAAGAATCACCCCCTCGCTGACACCTGCGGCTGTGGCTTCCAATGCGGCGTCCAGCGCCAGATCGGACAGTTCGGCGGCCTTGCGTACAAAGGCAATCTCCGCATCCGATTTGATTAGGCGCAGATCGGGAATCAGTGTGGAGGCATCGATCAGCTCGGGGCAGGGTGTTTGCTGTCCTGTCAGCGCCTTTTCGACCATACGCCAGTTTTTCGCCGTCAGTCCCTGGGTGTCCAGTTCTGTGCCGAGTCTTTTGCCCGCAAACAACCCCATATCCTTGAGCAGCGCGCGCAGGTCATCTGCTCCGTTTGCGCCCTCGCGGTCTTTCCAAATATGGATTTCTGTCAGAATCGAGGTGTATTGCGCCTGCCTCAGATCGGCGGAGCGGGTCAACAGCACCGGCTCCCCGTTCATGGGCAGAATCATGCACTGGAAAAAGCAGAACCCGAAGGTGTCATAGCCGGTGAGCCAGTAATGACTCTCTGGCGCGAACAGCAACATGGCATCAAGGCCCTGCTCTGCCATCGACCGGCGCGCGCGGGTGACGCGGGATTGGAATTCTTCACGGGTAAAATGCGGCATAACAGGCTCCTTGTCTTGTTTCGCCGCACCATGGCAACGGCTTGCAAGGATGGAAAGAGCCGGATTAATATATCTGTTGATACCGGCGGTATTATGCAACGTTTGCGTTTATGACAGATGATAGAGACATGCCACCGGATGACCTGTTCAAAATCGCACGCAGCGAAATTGAAAATGCCGTAAAAGAACAAATTCTTCTGCAAATTGAAAGCAACCGGTTCAGCTTCTATGCTCTTTGTCTGTTTATAGCCGGGTGTCTATTTACACTTGCCATTATAATGCTTCAATCCGGCTTTAAAGAAATAACTGTGGTCAGTCTTTTTGCTGTATTATGGACAGGTGTATTTGCTGCGATCGGAGTATGTCTTACGATCTGGTACAAAATCGGACGTAAAGTGCCGCGACTTGAACGTTGCCGGAAGGACCTGGAGCAAGCTTGCGAGAATAAGAATAAAGATCCGGTTCTGGGCAGGCACTACCTTGGTCGCTTAATGGAGGCTGTGAAATATGAGCCGTGATCTGATGCAAGATGACCCCGATATCCGCCGTGCCAGACGGTCAAAAAACATGACATGGCTGACCGGTTTGTTCATTTGTTTTACAGCGGTCGGTGCGTTCATGGCATCGGCAGAGATTAAAAAGTATATGGGCGTCCTTGAAACGTCTTTAGATGACCAAAAGAAGCTGGTGAAAAATAGCAGAGTCGACTTTGTTGAGCTGCAAGAAAAGCTGGAACAGGTCGAAACAGATTATGCCGGATTGCAAGTAGAGCATGAATCTGTAATTAATAAGATTGACGATAGTAGAGCTGAATACGCACACCAGTCCTTAGTAAATGATGATCTTTCCGCCGAGCTGAAAAAATTGCGGACTGATTTAGCGGCAATACATGCAGAAATGGCCGAAAATGCTGAAGAACTGGCACAAGCCAAACAAGACAATCGAACACTGCTTGCAAAACTGACTGTCGCAAATCTTGGTATTCTGAATAGAAATCAGCCCGCTTGGGCCTGGGCGGAAGGTGCAGCTGTTGAAGCGGGGCTGCCGAGCAAAAGCTCTATGGCGGATTCTGAACCTGAACAAGCAAACATTATTGCTGAAATGTTAAATGCCAAAGACCCGGGTTTTTGGACAGGACGTGCACACTCGATATATGAGACAAAAACGCCCCGTATTCCCGCTTATTCCATGTCCGGTTGGCTTGGTTCCGCCACGGCTTTGATTTACGATAAATCAGGTTCTCAGGATAACAGCGGACTCATTTCAGATTTACGCAAGCATCCGGAACGTTTCGGTATCATACTTCCGTCACAACCGGATGTTCCGCCGGGCAGCGATACGGAACGCGCGTGGATAGATTCATTTCTGAAGTTACTGGATGCAACGGATGAATATGCAGTAGATGCCTATAAGGGCATAACGGACACGGATAATCCCCATTGAAGGAGAAAGCCCTGGAGAACGGGCTGTAAATCCGTTGTGGTCTGAAACACAGAATAATCCGGTTATTCTGCAGATGCGAATCGTTCGTTGCTGCGAATCTGGCTCAGTGCAATTTCAATGCGGGATACACGGACTTTAAAGCTGCTCAGCGCAGAACCTGAAATTCCTTTTACGGGACCGAAATCCGTAATTTTCATGGGATTGATCTGACGGCCGTTTTTCAGAATCTCAAAATGCAGATGCGGTCCGGTAGAGCGGCCCGTGTTTCCGACATATCCGATGATCTCACCCTGGCGGACACGATTACCCTTTCTAAGTCCGCGTGCGTATCTGGACATGTGTGCATAGGCCGTCTGATATGTATTGTTATGTCTGATACGTATGTATTTTCCATAGGCTCCCTTGCGACCTAAGGAGACAACGACGCCGTTGCCTGCGGCAAATATCGGTGTACCCGTAGGCGCGCGGAAATCAGTCCCCCGATGCATTTTATTGTAACCCAGGATGGGGTGTTTTCTCATGCCGTAATGGGACGAAATGCTTACGCGGTTTAAGGGTGTCCGCATCAGGGTACGCTTATTTGTTTTTCCGGCAGCGTCGAAGTAACCTGTTTTCCCTGTGGCAGGGTCAATATGTCTGTAGAGGGTGATTTCTTTGCCTCTGTTTTTGAGCTTAGCATAAAGAATATCACCGTAGGCACCGTCATCCTTTTTCTCAAACAGTGCTTCAAAGTAGTCGCCTTTTCTCAGATCCCGATCAAAATCAACACTATAGCGGAAAATGTCCGATAGTTCCTGTGTCTCGCCGGCTGTTAAACCGGCTTCCGCAGCTGCACTGAACAGGCTGGAATGAATGACATTTTTAATGAGTATCGTATCATCTTTCCTGCCGGTGACAGAAAGGACCTCCGGCTTTGGTAATGGGGTTTGAACCGCAATTTTCTTCTCTTCTTCAGCAATAACGGGAGCTATGCTGATCGAGGACCAGAAATCTGTCTCCCCGTCGTCCCAGCGCAGCTCGACGGGTGGCTGATTGGTTTGTCGCAAACGGATTGCGAGCAGTTGATCATTATCGGGAGATAGCATTGCGACATCGATTTTGTCGCCTTCGGAAAGTATTTCTGAAATATCACTGCTGCGTAAAGAAATCAGTCTGGCCTGCTGTTCATTTTTAAACAGGTTGGCTTTCGTCAGAACTTTGTCGAGAGAGTCGTTGGATGTAGCTGTGATAGTGATAATCGCCGGTTCTGTCTCAAGACCACCAATGTCCGGCATTGTGTCGAAGTCATCCGGGTTTTGAAGAAATTCATTGGGTTGAGTGTGCGATACTGGGGATATACTGCCGAATCTTTCCTGCTCAAGCGGAGTCCAGATAATATCGGGGACTGTCAGACTCGCCACCTGGACAGTTTCAGGTTTCCATACAGACGGTACTGTTGTGAGCTCCTTCAAGATCAGATGACTCACAAAATCTGTTTGATCCGTAACCGTTGGTTTATCGGCACGGGCTGTGACTGTCGTGTAGGAGATGGCAGCCTCATCATTATAAACACCGGTTTGTATGGCTATGTCATGAGGGCGCGGTGTTTTCATCTCTTCTGGAATTAAAAAATCAGGAAGATTTGGAGGCTGTTTTAATGGAGCGTTGATGGCAGGTAAACTGGCGCGATGTAGCACGGGCAGTGTCTCTACAGATGCAATCTGATGTGTTTCAGAGTTTTGTGTGTTGAGTGCAAGAGACATAAGTACCGTCCCTGCAGCCGTGTAGAGTACCGCTTTATGAGACAGCACGTTGCGCGTTATCGAACTGGCGATACGTAATTTAGAATGGGGAGCATGCAGTATCATGCGGAAATCCAGTTCGATTCAGTAACAGCGGTTAATGTTACAAAGTGAAACTTTTCATAACATTTTATGGTTATTTCGTACGACCCTGCAAATTAAACGAAGTTTGTCAATGCTTCACGCCACTTAGCTCATCTCAAAAAAAAGATTATAAAAGAGATATTTTTGTTGTTGACTGCCAGCGTGTTTCCGCCTAGAAACCGCCTTCTCGACGGGGCACATACGGTGGTTCGGCGGGGCGGCCTGAGGGTCGAAGCTCTTTGAAATTATTGATGAATGAAGGGATATGCGGGCGGCTTTTCTTTAGGAGAGTTTGTTTGTGTTCTAC
>CALFWP010000009.1 GCA_937927905.1 uncultured Neomegalonema sp. | reverse complement strand
GCGGAAATCCCGAATCGTCTGTTCGGTATGGCACCCCTTGTGACAAGGGATCAGGTGAATATGCTCAAGCTGGATAATGTCGTTGCCGGTGACGCGAAGACACTGTCCGATATCGGGATTACCCCCACGACCATGGAATCGGTTTTGCCGTCTTATCTGTACCGTTACCGCCCGTACGGACAATATGCCCGTATGAAACCCGGCACGGACGGGTAGGGCATTACGGTCGGATTTGCTATTCAGAGGCCGTCGCGCATATCGCTTAGCGTGACGGCTCGTCCTCTTCCACGACATCCCCTTTCGGCAGATTGAACAGCTCGTCCGCTGTCATCTCTCTCGGCGTCTCCACCGGTGCCGTATCAAAGGCCAGCGAGTCTTCTGTACTCATCAGCGTTTCATCAACAGGAATAACCGTTTCCGTGATGCCGGCTTTTTTCGCGGCCTTTTTGACCGCTTCGTCCAGTTCCGTCTGCCGGCACATTCCCAGAGCGACCGGATCAATCGGTTGAATCTGTGACATGTTCCAGTGGGATTTGTCGCGAATCGACTGTATCGTCGGTTTTGTGGTTCCGACAAGTTTGCCGATCTGTCCGTCGCTGAGTTCAGGGTGATTGCGCACCAACCAGGCGATAGCGGCGGGACGCTCCTGTCTTTTCGACAGCGGTGTATAGCGCGGTGATTTCCGTTTTTGCGGCGGCAGGGCTTTGCGGGCCACAAGTCTGAGACGTTTTTTCGGGTCTTTTTCGCATTCTTCGATGCTGGCGCGGGTCAGCTCTCCCGCTGCAACAGGATCACGTCCCTTCATTCCGACAGCGACTTCCCCGTCGGCAATACCGGAAACCTCCAGCGGGTGCATTTCTACAAAAGCGGCAATCTGATCAAAGGTCAGTGATGTGTTGTCCACCAGCCAGACGGCGACAGCTTTGGGCATCAGGGGTTGCGACATCGGAGCACTCTTCGTTAGGACAGGCGGGAACGGGCGCGCTTTTCGGGCGCGTCCACCGGGACCTGTGATTTCCGGGAACAACTTTGATATAGAGCCGTTCGGGGGCATTTGCAAAGCCTGCATTCAGGGTGAGGAGACGAAGATGAACCGCAACACGACATTCGGGGGGCTTGCGGCGCTTGCCGTCGGTGCGTTTCTGGCATGGCAGAACGGCACATTGGACCAGTTTCTCGGACAACAGCTGAACGGGCAATCCGGGGCCTCCTTTACGGCCAATGCCCCGTCATCGCAAAGCGGACTGTCACGGTCCGGAGGGTCAGACCGCAGCAATCAGCAGGGCGCTTTCGACTTTTACGTGCTTGCGATGTCATGGTCGCCGACATTTTGCGAGGATGATACCCGCAATTCGGACCAATGCTCCGGGCGGCGCTCTTTCGGGTTTGTCGCGCACGGGCTTTGGCCGCAATATGAAAAGGGCTGGCCGGAAAATTGTAATGTCAGTGCCCGGGTGCCGGACCGGACCGTCAGTGAAATGCTGCCGATCATGCCCGCCAAGGGCCTGATTTTTCATCAGTGGAAAAAGCACGGCACCTGCTCCGGTCTGCAGCCGGCCGCATATTTTGATACGGTGAAAGACGCCTTTCAGAAGGTGAAGGTTCCGGCGGCTTTTGATGGCCTGTCCCGTACTATCACAGTGAAACCGCGGGTGATTGAAGAGGCATTTATGGAGGTGAACCCTGCCATGAATGACAGCATGATCTCTATTTCATGTAATCGCAAGCGCCTGCGCGAAGTGCGCGTTTGTTTCGATAAGGATTTAAATTTCCGCCAATGCAGTCAGGAAGTGCAGCGCGAATGCCGTGATAACGCGATCCGTATGCCGCCGGTGCGGTAATTGTTATTATGCAGGGGGCAGGGCGTGATGATCACTCTGCCGCTTCCGTTGCTTCTCTAACGTTCTCACCTGACCTGTTCGGAAGCAAAATTCTGAACCTGGCACCTGATGAAATGTCCATATCTGCACTCAGGCGTCCGTTATGGGCTTCGACGATCGAGCGGCTGATGGATAGGCCCATGCCCATTCCGTCCTGCTTACTGGTTTCGAACGGTTTAAAGGCATCGCAGGGTGAGGTAAGTCCGAGACCGCTATCCTCGACCATGATTTCAGTCTGTTCACCGCGAATACGGCTGTTGATACTGATCAGGCGCTTTTCACTGTCCGCTGATACAATGGCATCCACGCTGTTGCGGAGCAGATTCACCAAAACCTGCGCAATTTGTACACGGTTGATCTGGATAAGCGGCAGGTCGGGATCGGTGGCGATTGTAATCCCGATGCCGTTTTCCTTTGCTTGCGGTTCTATCAGGCGGACAGTCTGGGTAATCAGTTCATTCAGATCGACCTCTTCCGAGTCCGTTTCGCCTTTGCGTATAAATTGCCTCAGGTGACGGATAATCTCTCCGGATCTGAACGCCTGATCCTGAATATCTTCAATATAATTCACAACCTCTCCATCAGGCAGGCTTTTGACGGCATGCGTACTGAGCAGCGCGTCACAGTACTGGGTGATTGCGGTGAGGGGTTGATTGAGTTCATGGGCCAGGCTTGCGGCCATTTCACCGGCGGTGCTGTAGCGGGTGACATGCGCCAGTTCGTTTTGAAGTTTTTGGCTTTGCAGCTCTGCGCGTTTCCGTTCCAAAATTTCCGCGTTCAGATCAGCAACCTGACGTTCCAGCTTTTTTGCGGATGAAGCAAGAGCGCCGTGCATCGCGCTGTTTTGCCTTTTATAATCCGATAACCACTCAGTCATGCGCCGGAACGCCGTTGAGACATTTCTGAGTTCTTCGAAGTTTTCCGGTAAGGCCTTCGTACGTGCTGTTTCTCCGCGCGCAATCTGATCGGCGCAACGGGAAATTTCGCTAAGCGGCGCGATGATCATGCGTGTTATGATCAGGCCGGTAAGTATGGCAATGACTGCGATGGAAACGGCAATCGCAATATTTCTGACGCGTCCGTCAGTGATCGGTCCGAGAAACTCGTTCTGGGGGACATAGATTGCAATCGTCCAGTCCAGATTGCCAATCATGAAGGGCGCGAACACGGCGTTGTATATTTCATTGTTCAGATCAACCCGTACGAACTGATCAACGGAAAAATCAACATTGCCGTTTTTTGCAGAAATTCTGTCTGCTACGGCGCGGGCAACAGGGTCGTCTATCTCGTTGATTTTCGCGAAACGGATGCCGTCTTCGCCGTTACCGATATGTTTTTTGATTTTTGACGGGTCCGGATGCGCAATTACATCGCCATTGGTTTCAAGAATAAAGGCCGTGCCGGATTTGCTGATGCTCAGGTTTGCCAGAAAATCTGAAATCGCCGAGATTTCCATATCAATGCCGATGACGCCGCTAAGTGTCCCGTCATCCGCGTAAACCGGTGCAGCTGCGCTAATACCAGGCAATTGCGAAGTGTAAAAAATATAGGGCTTTGTCCATGACATTCCGCCGGTATCCGAAGCCAGTGTATACCAGGGCCGGGCGCGGGGATCGTAGGTGTCATGCTCATCGATTTCAGAACTGACTGTTTCAAATTCGGCGTTGCGGAACGTGAGTTGGGCACCGGTTCTGTCTGATGAAATTTCTTTGGTTCTGTATCCGGTTCCGCCCGGGCCTTCTGTTCGGCTCACAAAAATAAACTGTCCTTTTGTGTCGCCGTAATAAATGCCGCTCAGGGTCGGGGATACCCGCAGCTGTTTAAAGAAAAACCGCTCCAGAAGCTCATGGTTTCCGTTATCAAAAATCCGCATCTGGTGCAGGCCTTGTGACAGATTCAGAGCTGTTTCTGCACGTTCAAGAAAACTTTGTGTATGGCGGATCGTGTGTTTTGCCGTCTTGATCATCAACTGCTCGGCCTGTCTCAGAACAGCTGTTTCCGAGGTCACATAAGAAGTGGAAATGATAATACCGGCTGTGATTATTTGCAGGCCAACCAGAGCTATCAGGATTGTTGTTTTAATCGAACGGAACATATGAGTGAGAGTGTCGGAACGGTCCGGTTTGCGCAAGATAACTCTACAGTCACATTCGCTGGTCTGACGGCCGCCAGCTACGATGACCTGCCATCGCGCAGTGCCCTGGCCTTGACACGGCGGATAAACAGCCACACCAGTAGCAGGACCGGCAGGACAACTGCCGCTTTGGTCCAATCCGCCGACAGGCCGAACTGTTTGCTTAGCGGTGAGAGGACCAGGGCAACCAATCCGACCGCATAATAACTGATGGCGACCACAGAAAATCCCTCAACGGTTTCCTGTAACCGCAACTGCGTTGCACTGCGTGCATTCATCGAAGCAAGCACTTCGCGGTTCTGTTCCTCCAGCGCCACGTCAATTCTGGTTCGCAGCAGAGTGGCGACACGGGTGGCCCGTTCGGACAGGGTCATCAGGCGGGCGCGGGTTGCCTCACAACTGTTCATTGCCGGATCATAACGCCGTTGCATAAAAGCCTGGAGGCTGATGAGACCTGGGATCGGCTGAGCCGACAACACCTCGATACGGCGGGCGACAATCGCGGCATAGGCGCGGGCGGCATCCAGGCGGAATGCATTTGCAGCGGTGATCTGTTCAATCTCGGCGGATAATTCGGTGATCCGATCCAGAACCAGCCGTTCCGCTTCGGGGGCGTCCCCGCCGATGTCGCCGGTTGCCTGCGCAAGCGCGCGGTCTATCCCGTTCAGGCGCGGCCAGACACCGCGCGCATCGGTGACAGCCAGCATCGAAGCGGCGCGATAGGTTTCCACTTCGATTAGACGCTGGATCACACGCCCCAGCATAGCCTCGTCAAAATTGGCATCGCACTGGATTGCAAAGCGCATGAAACCGTCTTCATGGATGCGAAAATCGCCCCAGAACCGCGCCTGATCACCGAACACGCTGCCCCCGACCAGGCTCTGTTTGTGAAACAGCGGAGCAAGATGGAGCGGTATGCTGAAATTGCCCTGATCAAAGTGCTCGTCTCGGGTCTCGCAATGTACATGCACAGCCGCCAGCATTGTCCCGGGCAGGTCGGCAACCCAGTCAGCGGGCAACAGATTCAATGCGGGGGCGTCAAAGGCGGCCTGTCCCTCTACAGCAGGCCCAGTCATGATTGCTACGGCGACAAATTCTGTATGATGTTCCCAGCGCAGACGGAACCGTCCGAAATCCGCCAGAAATTGCGGAGCACCCTCTGCCGGATGTGCCGCGCCGAAACGGTCACAGAGGGCGATAAGATGTGCCCGCATTTTTTCGGTGTCTTCCGGCCGGCAGTTTATCGCCAGGGACGACACGCGGCAGGGCGGCCTTAAAAGTGCGGACGGTCTTGCATGCAGCTCGTTGGCAAGCGCGATTCGCTGCGGATGGTCAGGCGGGGTCCCTTGCAATGATCCTCCAAGGCGTCATACGCCGGTCTTTATGTTTCCGGTATGTCCGTTGTGACCGGATACACCGTTCAACCGGACCAAAGCATAACTAGTACAGGTCACGCATTAATCCACGAAAGCCCGTTCCACGACAAATTCCGCCGGACGGTTATTGGCGCCCTCGGTCATGCCGGCCTTTTCAAACAGGGCTTTGACATCCTTGAGCATTTCCATTGATCCGCAAATCATCCCACGATCCGTTTCCGGATTAAGCGGCGGCACGCCAAGATGCTCGAATAGCGATCCGTCTTCGATCTGTGCGGTGATCCGGCCCATCCGTTCGGATGGGTCGCGTGTAGTGGACGCGACATGGATCAGCTGTTTACTTGCTTCTTCTCCGACCAGCGGATCCGCTTTGGCTGCGGCAACAATATCATATCCGTAAGTCAGTTCTGCGGCCTCGCGGCATGTATGTGTCAGAACCACTTTTTCGAATTTTTCATAGGTTTCAGGCTCACGGATCAAAGACGCAAATGGAGCAATTCCCGTACCTGTTGAGATCATATAAAGAGTTTTTCCGGGGATCAGCGCATCATTGACCAGAGTTCCGACCGGTTTCTTGCGCATCAGAACCGTATCTCCGACCTTTATCTTTTGCAGATGTTCTGTCAGGGGACCGTCTTCCACCTTGATCGAAAAGAACTCGATTTCCTCATCCCAGGACGGACTGGCAATGGAATAGGCTCTGAAGACCGGCTTTTCCGCGTTTGGCAGCCCGATCATCACAAATTCGCCCGACCGGAAGCGTAGAGCGGCAGGACGCGTGATCCGGAATTGGAAAAGCCTGTCTGTGTAATGTTTTACCGAGACAACTTTTTCCGCATAAACCCCTGCGGGAATCGGAAATCCGGTTTCAGGTGTTCCGGTGCCGGTAACAGTTTCCGCGCTCATCAGTCATCCTTCGGTTCAATAATCCGTCCGTGCAGAAATTGCATATCAGTAGTGCATAACGGAAGCGCAACATTCCGCAGCGTGGTGTACGCGTTAAAAGAACAGGATTGCATACTTTTTATTCCGTCAGGGACCGTATTCGCTTTACTGGCCGTCAGCGTTAAGACTGTTCGGATTATATGATTTCTGCGGATGTTATCTTTTTGACCCCGTGTTCGTGCATATCGCGCATGGCTTCGTCCAGCGAGCCGTCCATATCGATTGCACGGCAGGCGTCTTCGACGAGAGTTACGTCGAACCCCAGTTTTGCCGCGTCTACGGCGGAGAACCTCACACAAAAATCCGTTGCGAGGCCGGTTATGATTAATGACGATACATTCTGTTCACGCAAATATCCTAACAGGCCGGTCGGGGTTGAGCGGTCATTTTCGAAAAACGCCGAGTAACTGTCGATTTCTTTCCGGAATCCTTTGCGGATGATTACGGCGGCGTCACCGGTTTGCAGGTCTTTATGAAAGGCCGCGCCGTTTGTACCCTGCACACAATGGGTAGGCCAGAGGACCTGGGGGCCGTAAGGCATTTCGATCATGGAAAACGGTTCTGCATCAGGATGGTTGGAGGCAAAGGACGTATGACCGGCGGGGTGCCAGTCCTGTGTAATGACTTTCAGGGAATAATACGCCTGCAGGCGGTTGATCACCGGTACGACAGCATCACCATCCGCTACGGCCAGGGCACCGCCAGGACAGAAATCATTCTGAACGTCAATAATGACCAGTGCCGTATCCGTCATTTTGTATCCCATTGCTGCTTTGCCGCTATTCAGTAATTTTAAAGGACTTCACGGCAGACACAAGTGTATGTGATTGAACCGTTTCAGGCCCTGCACGTTTATTCAACAGTCCCGGTCGTGACCGTAATGCACAGTCCTTACCCCCTCGCTCCCAGTGCAAGCGGCCACAACGTATCCGGACTTGCGCACGGTCGGACATCGCGGCATAGAAGCGGTGATTGACCGTGCGCGTCTTACCGGAAGAACGAAATGACAGCGAGAATATACCAACCGGCCCGCAGCTCAATGACCTCCGGCCAGGGAAACACCAAAGGCTGGATCGTTGAATTTCCTTCAGAATCGCCGCGTCCCGTCGATCCCCTTACCGGCTGGACCGGTCAGATCGATATGCACTCACAGATTAAGATGAGTTTTGCCACCAAAGAGGCAGCCGTGGATTACGCGCAACGTCATGGCGTTGCATATACAATAGAAGAACCGCATCCCCGCCGCCACAGGCCCAGAGGATACGGTGATAATTTTTCCTCTGACAGACGCGTTCCCTGGTCCCATTGAAAATCAGGGGCGGAAATTGATCACTTCTTAACTGGACGCGCTTTAAACGAGGCGCTATCCACTCTCTTAGCGACTCCGTAGCTCAGTTGGATAGAGCAGGTGACTTCTAATCATCAGGTCGAGGGTTCGAATCCTTCCGGGGTCGCCAGTAATTTTAATGACCTATGAAAAAAATCGATTACCGTTAGTCTGTTTCTAGTCACTGATTTAAGATCAGTTATATCCGGTTCGTAAAAATCATAGATGAGCCCTAACATTCGACCGACACGACTTGTACCTGTCGGTATGCTTGGTTTAGTAAGAACGGGAAGCGAACGAAGAACGGATTTAATATGCGTCCCATAGGGATCGATTTATTCGCAGGAGCGGGGGGCTTGAGCCTGGGTTTTGAGCAAGCGGGTTTCGATATACCGGCAGCTGTTGAAATTGACCCTGTTCATTGTGCCATCCATAAGTTCAACTTCCCGCGTACCACGATCATTCCACAATCCGTCCAAGGATTAACCGGAAATGAGATTCGCGAAGCGGCTGGCATCGGTGATCAAGTTGTCGATTGTGTTTTTGGCGGCGCACCGTGTCAGGGATTTTCGCTGATAGGACATCGCGCAATTGACGATCCGCGAAATGGTTTGGTGCGCGACTTCGTTCGCATCGTCGAAGAGTTGGGTGCGCGTACCTTCGTTTTCGAGAATGTCAAAGGGTTGACGATCGGACAACACCGCATCTTTCTCAAAGAACTGATCGAGACTTTCGAAAAAGCAGGATATTGCGTGCAGATGCCCTGGCATGTCCTCAATGCAGCTCATTATGGCGTGCCGCAAAATCGGCAACGATTGTTTCTGATTGGCGCACGTGACGGCGAGAAAATTCCAGAGTATCCTGAGCCTCTTACTAATATCGCGGGACGAACGAAGCGCCTTGAAGGATTGCCATTCGGACCGACGACGAAGCAGGCGATCAGCGATCTACCTGATGCCGACAAGTTTGGAACCTTGCTGACATCCGATGCAGTGAAAACCGCTGCTTTTGGCAGACCTTCGCCTTATGCGGCCGAGATGCGTTGTCAAAGCAATGACGCCTGGCATTTGGGATATGTCCGCGATTGGAATCCAGCCTTTTTAACATCAAGTGCCCGGACCGATCACACTGAGATATCGAAGCGACGGTTTTCCGAGACACATCCCGGCGATGTAGAGCCGATCAGTCGTTTTTTCAGGCTTCCAGCCGATGGCGTATCGAACACTCTCAGAGCGGGCACAGACAGTGCAAGAGGAGCCTTCACTAGCCCCAGGCCCATTCACTACAAGCATGATCGATGCGTTACCGTTCGCGAAATGGCGCGTTTACATGGCTTTCCTGATTGGTTCCGCTTCAACGCCACCAAGTGGCATGGAGCGAGGCAGATTGGAAATGCCGTGCCACCGCCACTCGCCAGGGCGATCGCCGTTGCAGTGCGCAAGGCGCTAGGCGCACACGTTAAGAGACCGGCTAAGATGATCGAATTAGGCGAACCAGATCTTCTAACCTTCGATCTATCGCGGGCATCGCGTCATTTTGGAATCGATGTCTCTCCTAGCAGACGCGATCGGAAGAGTGGCGCTAAGAAGCGCAAGCAGATCGATATCGAACGCGAGCGGCTGAGCGCCCAAAAGGCTGTGCATGGCTAAGGAAACCAACCGCTATCGAGCCCTGATCGAAAAAATATTCTTCGATCACTATAAGGATGGTGAGACGGCCTTTATCTTTACGCGCCAAGAGATCAAAGACGCAGCGGTCACGCTCGACATCGTTCTTCCCGACAATTTGGGCGATGTGATCTATTCCTTCCGGTTCCGCACCGACTTACCCAAAAACGTTGCAGCGACGCAGCCTGAAGACATGGAATGGGTTATCGAGCTGGCAGGCCGAGCCCGCTATCGCTTCAACTTAGTCAAGGTCAACCGCATCCTGCCGCGCGAAGATCTGGTTCGGATCGACATCCCTGATGCAACTCCCGAACTGATCCGTGCCTATGCACTTGATGACGAGCAGGCGCTCCTTGCGATTGTACGTTACAATCGCTTGATCGATACATTCTTGGGACTGACTACCTACAGCTTGCAAAATCACCTGCGTACGACGGTAAAAGGCATCGGTCAAATCGAGATCGATGAGCTCTATATCGGTCTCGACCAGCACGGTTGCCACTATGTCATTCCAGTACAGGCGAAAGGCGGAAAGGATCAAATTGGCCTGGTTCAAACGACTCAGGACGTCAGATTCGTTGAGCAAAAGTTTCCAGGGATGCGGTGTCGAGCTATCGTCGCCCAATTCATGGCCGATGAAACCATCGCACTTTTCGAACTTGTGCTGCAGGACGAAGAAATTCGGGTTGCCGAAGAACGGCATTATCGCTTGGTACCAGCCAAGAAACTCGACCGCGATGCGATAAAAGACTACCGTGATTAATGGCAATGTTGCACTTCGCGCGTGAATCCACCCTGTCTCTGTTCATATTGTAAAGCGCATGGGTGAGCGTACTTTGCATTTCACCGCGATAGAGTCTGTGTCGGCAGGGTTTTCGCCGCATGACAGCATGACGGCCTCGGTAAGCTGGTCTGTAGTGGCGCTATGGTTCTCTCGCATGAAGTTGGCGATGAACCGCCTGAGTTCGCCGCGCTTGAACCGGCGGTGATTGGCGTGCTTGTCCCAGCCTAGGCGGTGTGGACGGATTTGACCAAGATGAACGTGGCGGCGAGAGCGACGATAGATCGGA
>CALFWP010000008.1 GCA_937927905.1 uncultured Neomegalonema sp. | reverse complement strand
CTCTTCAACAACAACCGACTGGCTGACGTTGCGGAAGGATGCAGGCTGAACACGGAGCGAAGCCACGGGCTCCTCTACAACAACCGAACGACTTACGGTTTTGAACGTGCCAGGCACAACCTGAAGCGATTCCGAAGCCTCTTCAACTTCTACGGTCTCACTTACAGTGCGGAACGTGGCCGGAACAACTTCCAGACGCTCTGCAGCCTCTTCAACAACAACTGTTTCAGTTACGGTACGGTACTGTGCCGCGCTGACGCGAACATCATTACCGGCCTCTCTATCAATCACCCGCTGGGTGACCGAACGATACTGAGCAGGAATAACTACGCGTGCGTAGCACTTTCCCGGCTCTGCATTCGGCGGAATAGCCACCGAATCTGCCGCAAACCCAGCCGTTGACTGAGCCGACACTCCGTTAATGGCTGCAACCGCGCCTAGTACAAGGCCGCTGCTCGCCAAAAGCAGACTTTTACGCTTCATTTGCTCATCTCCACTCCATTTCGCCGACGTCCGCCGACTTACTAATCGCCAACATGCGCTCGAATGGCGAAATACGGTTTACACCGCATTAAGCATATCTCACAGCAAGTGTTGTTCCATGTTGTATGCGGCTCTGACTGGCCGCTCTGTACATGGCGCGAACGCTTGGCAGTGCTCCGTTCGCTCGTACTAAACGTTAAAAGCACATAACTAATCGGTAGCACACGCAACGCTTTGAATCATGCAAAAAAGAGACAGCGGTCCGTAGCCCTGCAAACTGTGACTTTAACCCAACGGTTAACCCGAAAGAATGATTGAAAAACATGCAGAAAAAATAAATAATTATTTTAAAAACATATAGTTACATGATATACGACGCACAAAATCTGACGATACCGGGCACAATGACTCTTTAACGAAATGTTTCACATTGAGACACTTTAGCAGAATTCCTGTTGCTTAAAGTTAAATTTTCAAAGTCAAAGCCACTGCATTGAGAATTTTATTAATTTTCTTAAACTACGAATTCTATGCAATACAACGTTAACGTTAACTATATCTGTGATGCATAAAGAGCACCGGATAGGCCTGGAAAAGCTTCCGAGTGCGCCTCCGGACTCTTCTCTGTGCCTGACCCCGGCATTCTTATATAAAGGCGGGTAACGCCCGGTAATAACGCAAAAACATATGGAGTTATAATGCGCTGCCCGTTTTGCGGTGACACAAACACTCAAGTGAAGGACTCCCGTCCTTCCGAGGATCATGGCGTCATCCGCCGCCGCAGACTTTGTCCGGCTTGCGGTGGCAGATTTACAACATTCGAACGTACCCAGTTACGCGAGCTGACCGTCATTAAGAAAAACGGTCGTCGCACGCCGCTTGATCGCGACAAATTGGCACGCTCCATTCAAATCGCAATGCGTAAGAGACCGGTTGATCGCGAACAGGTTGAAAAGATGATTTCCGGAATCGTGCGTCAACTTGAGTCTCGTGGTGAGACAGAAATTACATCTCACACGATCGGCGAAACGGTTATGGCCGCTCTCGCACGGGTCGATACGGTCGGATATGTCCGCTTTGCCTCCGTGTATAAAAACTTCACCGAAGCAAGTGACTTTGAAGCCTTTATCCAACAACTCCGACCGGATACGGAACTCTCCGATTCTCCAGAGCCGAAGCAAAGCCCATGACCGAACAGGACGATACGCATTGGATACGTTACGCGCTGATGATGGCAAAACGTGGGCTGGGTAGAACAGGGGCAAATCCGGCTGTCGGCTGCGTGATTGTAAAAGATGGGGTTATCCTCGGCAGGGGGCGGACCGGCAATACCGGACGCCCTCACGCAGAACGCCATGCTTTGGACGATGCAGTCCATCGCGCAGGGCAGGACTGCATTAAAGGTGCTACGGCTTATGTAACACTGGAGCCATGCGCTCATACAGGCAAAACGCCGCCATGTACCGATGCACTTATAGCATATGGCATTGCACGTGTGGTTGCTCCCTTTGCAGACCCGGATGATCGGGTATCCGGCAAAGGCTTTGCCATGCTCAGAGCCGCCGGAATAGAAGTCCTGACCGGAATTGAAACCATCGCAGCCCGTGCGGTGTTAAGAGGATATCTTTCACGTCATGAAAGACAGAGGCCATTCTTGACCCTGAAAATGGCAGGCACATTAGACGGAAGAATTGCGACAAGCACCGGAGAATCGCGCTGGATTACCGGGGATTCCGCCCGCAAACGCGTACATCTGATGCGCGCTCAAAGTGATGCTATTTTAATTGGTGTCGGTTCAGTCCTGGCAGACGATCCCACACTGGATGTCCGGTTACCCGGCCTGCAAAATGTACGTCCGTTCCGCGTCGTTGCAGATACCCGACTGCAAACACCGCTCACAGGACGGCTTGCGCAATCTGTTACACAGCAACCGCTCATACTCATAACCTCGGACACAGCACCTGCTGATCGTGTGGATGCCTTTCGCGCACTGGGAGCGACAGTCGTAATAGTTCAGGTCAAAGACGGTAGTGTAGCACTCGATAAAAGTCTGAAAAAACTTGCTGGGATGGGCATCGGATCCGTTCTTTGCGAAGGTGGAGCGCGTCTGGCGGCGGGCTTGTTAAAAGGCGGTCATGTTGATGAATTAGCCTGGTTTACAGCCGGAGCGGCAATGGGAGATAACGGCACAGCTGCGGTCGCAAATTCAGGTGTCACTCGGCTTGCGGAGATGCCTCGCTTTGAACAGGTCAGCTATGAACGCACCGGCAATGATGTTTTATCTGTCTGGCGGCCAGGGATTTCATCTCCGGTATGTGCGTAATACTCCGCACTTATGATATTGTTCAAACAGAAACACATCGCGATCCCAACCTGTAGGACAAAACCGCATCAGGCCGGGATACCCTGCCCATGTTTCGACATTATACCCCCTATGCTCTATGTCATATTTCGTGAGCGAAGCACAAAGGACCGGACCCTTATATGCACTACGACCCCGAGGTGGCCCTTACGCGCATTCTATCAACCGATCGCATCGTTGTCGGACAGCTTGGCCAGACTCTGGACGGGCGTGTGGCAACCGTCACAGGTGAATCTTTATACATAAACGGCCGTGAAGCTCTCGCTCATTTGCACCGGCTACGCGCTGCGGTCGATGCCCTTGTGGTGGGAGCCGGAACCGTTGCGCTCGACAATCCCCGCATGACCGTCCGTTTGGCGGAAGGGAAAACTCCCTTACGCGTCATTTTGGACCCCAACGGGCGTGTACCGGCAAAATCGCAATGCTTTCATGATGATGCCGGTCCGGTTCTGGTCATCCGGGCTGAGGGCAACGACACCCATGGCGACCTACCCTCTTCCATTGACATTATCACGCTGAAGCCCGGGGCGAACGGCCTCATCAACCCTGCCGATGTCAATCGCACACTGAATGACCTCGGTTACAGAAAAATTCTGATCGAGGGCGGGCCGCGTACTCTGTCATTGTCTGTTGGCAGCGGCATCGTGGATGAGCTTCATATCATGGTCGCCCCTATGCTGCTCGGTTCCGGAAAACGCGGCTTTACACTGCCACCGATCAAAAAGCTTTCCGATGCCATTTCACCAGCCAGCACAACACAGATTTTTCCTGATGGCGATATTTTGTTCGCTTGTAATTTGCGCGGACAACGGGAGGCTGTGATAGGATTTCCTGATTCATCCGGGAGGCAGTCGCTATGAACACCACACTTACTGACGATCGCTACGCGTTGATACAGCGTTATTTGCACTGGATTATTGCTGTTTTGGTACTTGGTATGCTGATCAGCGGATGGATTATGCATGAATTCAAGTCCAAGGACTTTCCCAAGGGCGTCTACAGCATGATTTACGACAATCACAAATCCATCGGCGTGATTGTCCTTGTTCTCATGACAATAAGGATCATCACGCGACTTGCACACGGTGCCCCTGCGCCGCATCCCTCCCTCGCAACCTGGCAGAGAGTAACCTCAGGCGTCGTACATTACGGTTTTTACATTTTGCTGATCGCCCAACCGGTTATCGGCCTGATAGGGACATGGTCGTTCCCGGCGCCGGTTCCCGTGTTAGACAGCCTCGGAATCGATAATCCGTTCAGTAAAGACAGGGATTTATCCAAGCTTCTGTTTTATTGGCATGATATTATTGGCAGGGTTCTCGCAGCCTTTGTTGTCCTGCATATTGCAGGTGCCGTATCGCACATTCTGAAGCGTGACGGCATTTTTCGTAGAATGGGTTTTGGAAAATAAAGAACGCGAAACCGAAGTTTGGGGGGGGGTGAGGGGTATATTCGGCCCCGCGTTCTACTTTAGATTTAATCGAAATGAACAGACTGTCAATTTTGTACTTGCGCATATTAAGTAAGTGCACGGAATTGTTACCGCTGCTTTTACACCAACATCAGAAAAATTATAAATCTCTATGCCCTAAACGCGAACAAATCAGTATGTCCGACGCTGCAGCGTTCACTTTTATGCCGGAAAAGCCGCCATCTTTCGCTCACGGCTTCACCGGCACCTGCCTCTTGCGCAGCAGCAGCGATACCATCAGCAAGGGTGTTCATCAGCAGCCCAGACCCGATATCCCAAGGTGAAGCAGCTGTCATTACAGTATAGCCCGCCTTTTCAAGCGCTTTTTGCAAATAAGGCACAGCGCCGGATCCAAGCGCCGGTCCAAAGCCTTTGTCACTTCGCTGGTGGCTTTGAAACGCCTCAAGAATGACGGCATCATCCTGGTGTTCAGGCGACCACGTTTCAGACCCGTCATAACTGAGCGCGATGTAAAGCATTCGGGTGTCCGCAAGACGAACCAGTGCATCCAACCAATCCGCCGAGACCAGATCAATCAGTGCCGACGCCGTAATCGCATCCGCTTCAATATCCAACACTGCAGCAAGGTCCCGCGCCAGATCAACCTGCTGTACCGAAATATCAGGGGCACGGCGTTTTGCCTCGGCCAATAGTACAGGGTCATGATCCGTCAGGGTCCAGCGTATACCGCTGCGCACGGCAGAAAGCGCACGCATCGTCGAACCTGTCCCGCTGCCTAGGTCAAGAAGATGCGGGTCGGCCGGCAACCTGTTAATGAAGGCATTCAATAAATTGCAGTCCCGCGCGGCATGATCCGCAGGTTCGCGCAGGTCAAGCCATTTCGTATCAAAGCTCATGGGCTTATCTCCAATACCGCCCGGGCCACAAGCTGTGCTGTTGTGTCCCAATCCGGAAGATTTTGTGCGAAATCCCGGCAAACCTGCCCTAAAGCCAGCCGTTCATCACGGGAAGCGAGTAAATCACGCAAAGCCCCGGACAAAGCCGGCAAATCCCCGGGCGGAATCAGCCGGGCACAGGGTGCGGTCTCCGCCAGAGCGCCGGCTGTAGTGCCCACCACCGGCAAGCCATGCGCCATTGCCTCCACAACAGCCATACCGTACCCCTCATGCAGGGACGTCGAAACGAAAAGATCAGCGGACAGATATATCCCCGAAATGTCATCACGGGCACCACGCAGGATGATGCGATTTTGCAATCCGTTTGCGGAAATCAGGTCTTTGACCGCTTCAAAATGGTCCGGGTCACGATCGATCGCCCCGATGACTTCACAGCGCCAGTCAAGATCACGGCACGCTGACAATGCCCGGATTAATGACGGGTACCCTTTTCTGGGTGTTATGGTACCCACTGACAGGACAACCGGCGGCTCTCCGGATAATGCGGCGACCGGTGCCATGTCCGTGCCGGGAATGGCGACAACGGCAACAGTGACACCAAAGCGCCCGGCCAGCTCACGCGCCGTATTCGGTGAAGTGACCACGATATTGCCTACATGCTGCAACGCAGCGCGTTCGCCTGTTTCAAGACGAGCCGCCGTTTCAGGTTTAAGTCCCTGCTCATCACAAAGCGGATGATGCAACAGCACAGTGCTGCGCGGTCCGATCTCTGCAGCCAAATCTTCAGGGAATGCACCATACGCAAGGCCGTCGATCAGCAACGGCCCTTCAACAGTGCGTAAAGCCTTGGCAGTATCGCGCAATTCATGATCATCGGGAAACGGAAACCCGCCGGGCAGACCGACAACCTGTGCCTCTATGCCCTGCTCCTGCCATACGGCAAGGACACGGCGGGCATATTCATAGCCGCCTGTCGGCAAGGACAGATCGCCCGGTATGGCAAAGGTAATCAGAGCGCCGCCTCATACCATGCGCGGGCCACATGACTTTCACTCAGGGTGACCTTGATACGCGTGATGCCGTCCGAGCCGGGGCCGAGCGCACCATTCCCGGCAGCATCGCGCATTGCATCAAAAATGTGTTTGCACAACACTTCAGTGGTCGAATTCAGTTTCGCAAAAGCAGGATTGTTATCGAGATTTGAATAATTGAGTGGTGCCAGAGTTGCCTTAAGTGCCTCGTGCGCACGGCCGATATCGACAACAATGCCGTCATCCGTCAGTTCATTGCGGAAAAACGCGACATCCACAACGAATGTTGCACCGTGCAATGCCTGAGCAGGGCCGAAAACCTCACCCCGGAAACTATGCGCGATCATAATGTGGTCGCGGACTTCAATGGCGTACATCGCCTACTCCTCGTATCGGACAGCAGTTGCTAACCCGGACGCGCCGGGTGCGAGAATATCCGGCAACATGGCGGGCAAATCTGCAAAAGCCACTTCTCCGGTAATCAATGCGTCATATTTGTCATCGGTCAGCAAATCGAGTGCTTTCGCCATGCGCCGCGCATATGTCCAGCGTGCGCGCCGTGTATGCGACACCTGACCGACTTGTGATGACTGATATGTCAGACGCCTGGAGTGAAACGCACCGCCCAGCGGCATAGCCGGACATGCATCGCCGAACCAGCTGACCTCGATGATTCGCGCCTCCTGCCCGCCACAACCCAAAGCAGTTGCGGCACCGGCACCGCTTGAAGATGCATGAAAGACAACATCACAATTTTGAGGCGCATCCTGCGTATCACGGAAACACACATTCATGTGAGATGCAAGTGTTGCCCGGTCACCGGATATGTCAACCAAGGCCGTTTCCGTTCCCGGAATACCACCCACCAGACCGGCAATCAGACAGCCCAGAATTCCTCCGCCGATAATCGCAACTTTATCTCCCGGCCCGACGCCGGAATCCCAGACAGCATTCAGTGCGGTTTCCATATTTGCAGCGAGAACCGCACGTCTCGGCGGTAAATTTCCGGGCAATACAGTCAACGCCGATACCGGAACAGTAAATGTATCCTGATGCGGAAACAGGCAGAAAACAGCCTTTCCCTGCACATCCGGTGGACCATCCTCTACTATACCGACCGCAGAATACCCGTAAATTACCGGAAACGGAAAATTACCGCTTTGAAACGGCGCACGCATACGCTCATATTCGGTCGGCGGGATGCGCCCTTCAAATACAAGCCGTTCCGTGCCGCGCGATATTCCGGACCAGAGCATTCTAACACGTACAGAATTTCCGGAAGAAAAAGTATCCGGCGGCACATCACATAACTTTGTTTCAAGAACTGACGTATATGTGAGAGCTGTAGCCAAGTGTTGCCTCTTTCTTCGAAAATTATCTTAGACGCACTATTAGTATGTATTGCGCACACGTGTACTGTGCCAAACGGGACCGGAGCAAACTTTTATGACTGATATTTCCGAACCGGACGCGATCGAGTCGCGTTTGTCATTGTTGTCGACTGCCGTTTCGGACCCGGATGTCACGCCTGCCGGTCTGCAAAGCCGTAAAATCCTGCGCATGAGGCGTTTTCTTATGCTCGTCCTGAATGTGCTGACACTGTCGGCATTAATGTACGGCATTGTCGAAGTGTTCAGCGGTGATGGAATTGACGCCATTGAAGTCGGTATCTTTTTGTGTATCGGACTGAGTGCGCCTTGGACCGTACTGGGATTTTGGAATTCTCTTGTTGGTCTGGTTATCTCATTACGCCGCAGATTGCCCGAATCTGTTGCTATGTTTGACGAAAACCACAACACACAGGCGTCTCTGAATGCACGAGTTGCCGTTGCCATGGCCATTCGCAATGAAGACCCCGAACGGGCCTTTTCGCGCCTGATGGCGATACGCGGCAGTCTGGACAAAACCGGCCACGGAACGTTTTTTGATCTCTTTATCCTCAGCGATACGGACGATCCCGTTATTGCAAAACAGGAAGAGGCGCTGTTTTCGGCCAACAAAGCAGCTCTCGACGGCTTCGGGACGGCAACATACCGCCGGCGTACGGACAATACAGGTTATAAAGCCGGTAATATCTGGGAATTTCTGCACGAATACGGGGCCCCATACCGCTTTTTTATTCCTTTGGATGCGGACAGCAACATGGGCGGCAATATTATGGTGCGGATGTGCCGGATCATGGAGGCCAAACCCCGTCTCGGCATCCTGCAAAGTCTGGCGGTCGGTGCGCCGGCGGACAGTGTCTTCGGGCGGATTTTTCAGTTCGGTATGCGCCATGGCATGACCAGCTTTACCCTTGGAAGTGCCTGGTGGCAGGGTGATTGCGGCCCGTTTTGGGGACATAACGCAGTTCTGCGCGTTGCCCCGTTCAAAGCGCATTGCGACCTGCCCGAACTCGGCGGAAAGCCGCCATGGGGCGGGCCGGTCCTGAGCCATGACCAGCTTGAAGCGGTGCTGATGCGGCGCGCAGGATATGAAGTGCGTGTTCTGCCCGTAGAATCCGAAAGCTATGAGGACAACCCGGTTTCAATCCTGGATTTCATGACCCGCGAACAACGCTGGTGTAACGGCAACATGCAGTATCTTCGGTTGTTGAATATGCCGGATCTGCCGGTCATCAGCCGTTTTCAGCTTATTCAGGCCATTCTGATGTATCTGTCCGCACCGGCATGGATGGTGCTGACTATGCTGGGACTGATCAAAGTGATCATAGATCCGGCCGGGTTCTTCTATCATGACCTTGCCGTGACAATGTTCCTGGTTATCGTTGGCATGAGCCTGGCCCCGAAAATTTTCGGAGCGATTGGTGTTGCCGTGCAACCCGGTGGTGTAAAGCGTTATGGCGGTGCCCGGCGCTTTACCAGGGGAATGGCGCTTGAGACGGTGTTTTCGATCCTGATGTCACCTGCGGTTGCCATGCGGCTGACAATCTTTCTCGGCGGATTACTGATGGGCCGCCGCATCGCATGGAGCGGTCAGGACCGCGATGCCCATGGAATTTCATGGGCCACTGCAACACGGGAGCTCTGGCCGCAAACTTTGTTCGGCTTAACGATGGTTGTTGTCTTTGCGCTTCAAGCACCGATGGCTCTGGCCTGGACCGCCCCTGTGGTGTTGGGACTGCTCCTTGCGATCCCGTTTGCCGTGATCACAGCCTCGCCTCACCTGGGTAAGTATCTGGCTGCACAAAAAATCTGTGCAACGCCGGAAGAACGCGACACCCCCGATCTGCTGATTGCTGTGGACAAGGCGCAACCACTGACCGCATTATCCGCATAGTGATGACATAATAACAGATCGCAGGTCAGGGTGTTGTGACTGACCTGCCATTATCTTCCGGTGACAGTGCCAGAAAAAACGGGGCGGCTGTTTCCGCCCATTCTTCCGGTGTCTGATGCATGGCCGCTCCGTCGCCGAAACAGCTTTGCAGCATTTCAGTATTCACCACCCCCGGACTGACAGGCACCGCAGCCATACCGGACGGCAGTTCTGCGGCAAGAGCCTTGGTCAACCCTTCAATCGCCCATTTGCTGGCGCAATACGGTGCAACCTCCGGCGCCACAGAACGGCCCCATCCACTGCTGAGATTCGCAATCACACCTGATTTCCGCTTCAGCATAGCAGGCAGGAAACAGCGGATCACACTGTGAACGCCGCTGATATTAACCGCCATCACCTGACGGAATTCCGCAGCGGGCACATCCCAAAGCGGCGCGTTTTTGTTTACCAGAGCAGCGTTGTTAATCACCAGATCAGGCACCCCGAACTCTGCCAGTACCTCACGGCTCCATGCCTCCAGTGCGGCATCATCAGAGACATCGACGGCGTTGAACCGGTGCGGAGTCCCATACGTCGCGCTCAATCCAGCGATGGCCTCACCATTTCGCGCACATCCCGCAACCGCGTGGCCCGACCCTGTAAAGGCGTCTACCAAAGCACGGCCCAGACCCTGACTGACGCCCGTGATCACAATTCTTTTTTCCGGCATATCCCTCACTCTTTATCAAGAACAACCGGCAATTCGCGCTTCAACCAGCCCGGCCCCGCCGCCGACCCGAGCATGCCCTCGGACACATCGATAACATTGGTAAATCCGGCCTCGACAAGCCGGTTATTCATCCGCGACGAGCGCACACCCCGCGCGCAAATCAGCGCAACAGGCTTGCTGCGATCTCCCCCAATGATCTTATCCAGCTCCGCAATAAAATCCTCGCGCCGCATATCAAGACGGGTTGCGCCTTCACCGGATCCGGTTTTTTCCCATTCATTAGGCCGCCGGATATCAATCAAAAACAAATCACCGGACTCTGCCAGCCTGTGTGCCGTCGGTGCATCAATGACCTCGCCGGTCACAGATTCGCTCAGTGCAGAATAAATAAGGTTTTGACCGTCGCCCGCGTAAAACAATCCTGCGCCCAGAACGGTTACTCCCGCTATCAAAAGCTTTCTTCTGCTTAGCATCGCATCTCTCCGTTCATAGCGCCTGTAACCGTTGCCATGCCGTCACGCGCGCGACAATTCCAGTCAGAAATTTCATAAGACAGTATGAAACATTCAAGGCAAATTTTGATAAGGCTTTGTTTCAGAAACCCAATATTCCACATTAAAACCCGTGGTCCGATGAACTCTCCGTGAAAACACGTCAGATACCTGAACCCACGGATCTGCATACTGTATGCTTATATATACCGGTTACAGACAGACGGACCTGGTGACCGGATGTAGCCGCATCTCATCATGGGTCATTCAGTAAAAACAGTCGTATGCCATCGTTGAAACCCCGAATCTGTCTATTATTCGAGACAACAGATGTGTTAAACGGCCCCACAATGCGGATGACACGACCCTCTTCGTATTGTGAAACGGATGGAATAATCACTCCGGTCATACCGGGTGAAGAACGTGCAGGACGATCATGACGACAGCGCCACAAGACGCCGCCGCAGCCAAAGAAGCCAGACGCGATCTGCGTCTGGATTTTTTCCGCGGACTCGGGATGTTTATCATTCTGATTGCCCATATCCCATGGAATTCGTGGAAAAATTGGATTCCAGCGCGGTTCGGTTATTCGGATGCCACCGAGATTTTCGTATTTTGCTCCGGCGCGGCGTCTGCGATTGCTTTTCTGAAGATTTTTAATACACGCGGCTGGTGGATCGGCACCATGCGCATCGCTTTCCGCATATGGCAGCTTTACTGGTGCCATATTGCGCTGTTTTTTGCCGCTGCTGCAACGCTGGTTTACATCGATAATACGCTGCCCCTCTTTTACGAGTGGTATGCGGGCGTAAAACAACACGGCCTGATGATCATGCTTTTTGATCCATCAAGTGTTGCTGGCATTCCGCTGGAAGTTGCCGAACCGAATCGGAGTTATCATACAACCTTGAATCTCAAGCGATTCGTGAACAATACACCGGAGTTTCTGCCCTATCTGTTCGGTCTGCATTACGTGCCGAACTTCTTCGATATTCTGGTGATGTACATGGTCATCCTGGCCTTGATACCGGTTATCGTTGCTTTGTCCTGGCGCGGCAAGTGGTGGGCAATGGGTTTCAGCATTACGCTCTGGGCTTTAGCGTCACAGCCCTGGCTGGTATTCTTTGATTTAACCGGCGACAATGTGGTCGAGACAAGTTCGCTTTGGGTCTGGTTCAAAACCATGATCGGGTTTCAAGAGGGCGTGCCGGTCCTGCAGCTTTTAAACCTGCCCGCAGAACCGCCGACACGCAATGACCGGAACTGGTTCTTCAACCCGTTTGCCTGGCAGTTGATTTTCTTTACCGGGTTTGCTTTTGCGGTTGGCTGGATTCCGAAACCACCGGTCAAGTGGTATCTTATCCTACTGGCTTTTGCTGTCCTGATTCCGGCGTTTTTCATGGATACCGATGGGGTTCCGGCGCGCCGTTTGCTGGCCTCCAATCCGGATATCAACAACATCCTGATCACCTGGGGTATCAGCGACAGCACGATCACAGAATGGCGCACATGGCACCGGGATGAATTACGGGTTGTGTTCTCAAAAACCTTCTTCGGGCTGTTCCGTTATATGCATTTCCTGGCGTTGGCTTATCTGGTCTGGATCGCCGCCGGTGATGCGGGCAAGCGCCTGCCGAAATCGGGGATAGGCGGCATGATAGTTACGGTTGTGCGCCGGGTCGGACAGCAATCCCTTGCCGTCTTTATCTTCAGCCTTTGGATCAGCTGGATCATCGGAGCCTGGATTTCAGAAATGGATCCCGATGGCCGCGGCGGTGAACCGGTGGCAAGCTGGGTGGTTACAGTCGCTAACTTTATCGGCATCGCACTGCTTATAGCCGTGGCCTATATCGCCCGGTATTTCCGCAACCCGCCATGGTCACGCCGCGAGGCGCTGGCCACCGGTGGAGTCGCAAAGGCTGAACAGGTTTCGCGGTAGGGTTTACTGAATGGAAGGGCTGACCGAAATCCGGCCGGCCTTTTCCTCTGCTGTGCGGGTATCACTGAAATACCACATGCCCATAGCAAGCAGAGCAACAAATATAATCAGCGAACGCTTTGATTTACCGCTCATACAGCTACTTTCATAAATATAACCGCCATGCAGACACTGTGCCCGATACACGATAATTAAAGCCCTTTCCGGCGAGGGAAAGGGCCTTCATAACGCTGTTCCATGATGTTTCCGAGACAGAACGGTTATCCGAACCGCCTTTGCAGAAATTCAAAACCGGCATCATAAATACCGGCAATCACCTCTTCGGCATGGTCAGCGGTGGCGACAAATCGGGATGACCATGTAATCACGGTTTGCCCCTCCACTTCCGCAGACGATAAGTTAGAAAGGTAATTTTCAACAGGCAAAGGACTTTCTACAATGGAATAACTGTAGGATCCGGTTTCATGATCATGCAGTTT
>CALFWP010000007.1 GCA_937927905.1 uncultured Neomegalonema sp. | reverse complement strand
AAATCACCGACTGAAATATCCGTCACAGAGTCAATCATCAGAAAAGGATCTCTATGTGGTATCATACGTTTAATACGATCAAGGTCGGCGGTGGCAGCAGCATCTGACATCAGTGGTATCCAAATATCCGGTAAGTTTTACTGTAAGACTGCCTTGTTCTATAGAACGGGCATATCAGCTATGAAACAACGAAACGAATTACCTGCTTTAACCGGGGTCCCGTTGCGGAGAGATCACGAGTTTGGGCATGGCTTCATTCAATCGACGCAACACTTCCTCGGTGACATCAAGTGTATCTTTACTCAACACGACTTGCGTTTTATCCAACATAATTTCTGCGCGCTGTTCACGCATAATTTCAGCCAATATCGGGAGCATACGACCTCTAATCGCCTCGCGTGCTTTCGCCTGGAGTAACTGAAGTTTAGCGGTTTCCTGTTGTTCAAAATCACGATGTGCAAAAACCTTGCGTTCAAAAGCACGGGCGCGCGTTCGCAATTCTTCTATTGTCAACTGGCCCCGTTCGTCGGCAAGCTCGGTTTCCTCGCGACTGATTTCTTGTGAACGTTCTGCAATGATCGCTTCCAACTCGTCACGCAATTCAGCAATTTGCGCTGCAACACTGACAGAAGCGGCCGCATCCCGTTGCACTTTTTGCATATCAATGACCAGAATACCAATATCCCGCTCATCTTGGGCCAATGCATAGTTAGCAGCGAAAACAGATACATAGGCCATTAGACCGGCAATAAAAATCCGAAATGGAAATCTAGAACCTTGTACCTGCCGTAAAGCGGAAGAATTCATCATCATCGTTATCTTCCTCAAGGATCGGGGTGGCAAAATTCAAACGCACCGGCCCGAACGGAGAGGTCCAGAAGATCGTACCACCAACAGAAGCTCTAATTTCAGCATCGTCATTTACGGTCACAAGTGTACCGGAAGAATCGGTATATGTGGTTTCGTCAAGACCGAATACCGTACCGACATCCGCAAAGACACCACCTGCGAGGCCAAATTCTTCTGGTAAACCAAGGGGGAACGTCACCTCTGCTCTGGCTACACCGAAATAATTCCCGCCGAGCGTATCATCCGTTTGTTCATCACGCGGACCGATACCTGCGGTTTCAAAACCGCGGAACGAGTCGCCGCCGAGGAAAAACCGGTCTGAAGCCCTTAAATCAAACCCGCCGAAAGAAAAAATACCGCCACCTGCAAGCTCGAGACTCGCCACAACATCATCATTCAGAACTGTCGTGTAACCTTTCACAGATGCTTCGGTTCTCACATACCGTGCATCACCGCCAAGACCGGCAATATCCTGTTCAAGACGGACAACATACCCTTCACGAGGTTGAGTCACATCATCCCGGCGATCATATACAAATTCATACCCGAGAGAGGACGTCAGTTCGGATCCGATATCCGCCTGAATCAGCGGTGATGCACTATCCGGCACATCACGGATTTCATCCTGGGAGATACGGTATCGCGGCGTCAAGCGCGAATGCCGTCCGAGCGGAAAGCTGATCCTTGGTTGAAAACCGGTATTCACCACATCAAAGGAAGAGGTGTTCTGGTTATCGGTTTCCCTTCTGAAAAGATCAAAGCCAACGGATAAATCACGATCCAGGAAAGACGGCTCGGTGAAGCTGAGGTCATAAAGCGCGGTACGGGATGACACCCTGGCCCGTAATCTTAATGCCTGTCCCCGCCCCAGCAGGTTACGTTCAATAATCGTCACTTCGCCGGATACGTTTTCAGATGTAGAAAAACCAAGACCGAAGCTTAATTGACCTGTGGATTGTTCGGTCACCTCTGCATCGACGATAATGCGATCCGGTGTTGATCCGCGCGATGTTTGCACGTCTACACCACTGAAAAAGCCCAATCCACGAATCTTCGATCTTGAACGGCGCAGTTGCAAAGCATTAAATGCATCCCCTTCGGCCAGCTCGAACTGACGTCTGATTACACGGTCCAGTGTCCGTGAGTTACCGGTAATGTCGATTCTTTCGACAAAGACACGCTCACCTTCCTGAATTTCAAAAGTAATACCGACAGTTTTGTTTTCATCATCTTTGAGCGGGACCGGATTGATTTGCGTAAAGGCAAACCCGTTCTCACCAAGACGGAACGTCATATCCGTAATCGTTTCTTCAACATCACGGATATCGTAGACATCACCTTTCCTGGCCTGAATCAGACTGCGTAATTCTTCGACATCCACGCCATCGGTTTTTGAGACAACATCCAATTCGCCAAAGCGGAACCTCTCTCCCTCATCCACAGTAATGGTAATCAGAAAACCGGTTCGATCAGGTGAAAGTTCGGCCACTGCGGACAGGACTTCAAAGTCAACATATCCGTTTGAAAGATAGAATTCACGCAGCTGCTGCTGATCCAGTTCCAATCTATCCGGATCATATGTGTCTGTTGAAGAAAGGAAATTAAAGAAAGAGGACTCGTCTGTTGTGATCTGGCGGCGCAGTCTGAAATCGGAAAACACTTTGTTCCCGATAAAACGGATGCTGTCTACGCCTGTCAGTGGGCCTTCTTCAATTTCATAAACCAGATCGACACGATTTTGAGGAAGTTCGATGATCTTAGGCACAACCGAAGCACCGTAACGTCCGGAGCGCCGGTATGCATCCAGAATACCCTCGGCATCCGATTCCGCTTTCGCGCGGGTGAATACCCTGCGTTCGCGGTTTGTAACACCGCCACGCAAAGCCTCATCGGGGATACGGTCATTCCCTTCAAATGCAATCTGGTTCACCACCGGGTTTTCATCCACTGTGATGACCAGGACAGACCCGCGTCTGTCAATACGCGCGTCTCGGAAAAGTCCTGTCTCGAAAAGCGCTTTCAAAGATGCATTGATTTGTGCCGGTGTCGCAGGCTGTCCACTTTTGACGGACATAAAAGACAAAATCGTAGCTGGTTCGATTCTCTGGTTTCCGGCGATCATGATATCTCTGATTACACCGGTCGAATCACCCGCATTAACATTCTGTGCCTGTGATACCAGTGGAGCGGACACCGCCCCGAATGCAACTCCGAGAGCAATAATCGAAGCACCGGCCCGTCCGCTGATGGATTTCGTTAACCAGCTCATAATCTACCTCCGCCTTTTAAGCGGAAAAACCCGCTATTGGCGCATCGAATGTTACGTCCGGATTAAAGAGACCGGTTATCGCTATAACCGTATGACATCGTTGTATGTCGCAAATACCATCAATGCGATGATGATAACGAACCCGATTGTTAACCCGATCTCCTGAACCCTTTCGCTCATAGGCTTACCACGTATAGCTTCTATGGCATAAAATAGTAAATGTCCGCCATCCAGAACCGGAATAGGAAACAGGTTTATCAGACCGATAGACGCAGAAAGCACAGCCATAAGGCCTATCAAAGATGAAGTTCCGGCATTCGCGGCCTCACCGGAAAATTCCGCAATACGGATCGGCCCGCCCAAATCTCCGACATCCCCGCGTCCGGCAACCAGTTCGTAAAGAAAGAACAACGTGCCCGACAGTACTCCATATGTACGCTCCACACCGGTTTGAGCCGCATCGAGAAGAGATGCATTTTCAAGTGGAGGCCAGATTCCAAGCGTTGAACCATGTGTTACGCCCAGCAGATAGCGAGTAACAATCTCATTATTTTCATCGCGGATTTCCCGAAGCTCCGGCTTTGCGGTAACTTCCAGAATTTTACCGTCACGGTTCAGTTTGATCGGGACCGGATTACCCTCCGAGGCCGCAATAGCATTGCGCAGATCATCAAACAGGACAATCGGTTCGCCGGAGACCGATACAATAATATCGCCAGGCTCTATGCCCGCTTCGGCCGCAGCACCGTCGCTGCGCACGGTTTGCACTTCGATGGGCGGTATGAACCGGAAAGAAATAACTTTGGTAACATCGCCCCGATCGACTTCAACGGCAACAGGCTGCCCGCCTGCACTCCTTGCCGCACGGTTCAGTTCGCCGAAACCTGATACGGCGTTACCATCAACACTGAGAATCCGGTCACCGGCCTTAAACCCTGCACTTTCAGCAGCGGATCCCTCTTCAACACCATCAATGACCGGATCATCCGTCGGCAAGCCAACCGAATATGCAAGACCCGCAAACAAAATTGCAGCGAGAATAAAATTGAACACCGGACCGGCAGCAACAATAGCAGCACGCCGAGGCAAAGACGCGGCAGGAAACGATCCCTTGCGTTCTTCATCGGACATCGCGGCAAGCGCCTCCTGATCAACGCTTCCGCTCGATGCATCGGCATCCCCGCGAAATTTCACATAACCGCCCAGAGGAATAAGACTTAGTTTCCAGCGTGTGCCGCGTTTATCCTGCCAGCCGAATATTTCCGGTCCGAACCCGATTGAAAACGCATCGGATTTTACCCCGCACCACTGGGCCACTTTATAATGTCCGTATTCATGAATGAACACGACGACCATCAGGACTATGAAAAAAGGAATTATGTAATATGCAGCCGGCCCAATAACCGGAATTTGCTCCAGAAAATTCATGCGAACCCCAATGTTCAAAACCGTTTGAAATGACCGGTCGTAACCGCTTCATCCGCTAACCTTCGTGCTAACCCGTCAATCGCCAGGATATCGTTCAGGTCAGTTGATCTGCCCTGTAAGCAGATTTTATTCAGCACATGCTCGACAATTGCGGCAAGGTCAAGGAAACCGGTACGCCCTTCGATGAACGCCGCCGCCGCCACTTCTTTTGCAGCATTCATTGCACAGGGTGCCAGACCCCCTGTTTGCAAAACCTCACGGGCAATTCTAAGTGCAGGAAAACGGGTTTCATCGGGCGGTTCAAAATCAAGGCGCGAAAACTTTCTGAAATCAAGGCGCTCTACGCCGGTTTCAACCCGCTGCGGCCACCCCAAAGCATTGGCGATCGGCGTGCGCATATCCGGACTGCCCATCTGAGCCAAAACAGAACCGTCGCAATATGCCACCATAGAATGGACAACCGATTGCGGGTGAATGACAATTTCAATTTTTGATGACGAAAAGCCGAACAGTGCAGCGGCTTCGATCAGCTCAAGGCCTTTATTAAACATTGTCGCCGAATCAAGACTGATACCGGCCCCCATGGACCAGTTCGGATGTGCCAGGGCTTGTACCGGTGTAACCGATTGCATCTGTTTCAGGGTCAGCGAGCGGAACGGGCCACCCGATGCGGTCAGAATAAGCCGTTCAACCGCGTCTTTTTGTGCATCATCCAGCACCTGAAAAATAGCATTGTGCTCGGAGTCTACCGGGAGAATTTTTATACCAGCACGCTCTGCCTCAGCATGTACAAGCTGTCCGGCGCACACCATACTCTCTTTATTTGCCAGACCGATCGACGCCCCCGCGCGGATCGCCTCTAATGTCGGACGCAGCCCCGCAGCACCGGCAATTGCCGACATGGTCCAGTCCGCGTTGCACCCTGCGGCCTCGATTACCGCCTCATCACCCGCAGCCGTTTCAATGCCGCTGCCCGCTAATAACTCCTTAAGCTCCGGCAAAGCGTTTTTATCCGAAAGAACAGCAATATAAGGGCGTAAAACAAGAGCTTGCTGCGCCAGCTTTCGTGCATTACATCCGGCGGTTAGCGCAACAATATCATATACTTCCGCGCCACCAAGATGTTCAATCACATCGACTGTACTGCATCCTATAGAACCGGTTGATCCGAGAATTGAAAGTCTTCTCTTTACCAAACTCACATGATCACCATACGAATATTGTTGAACCGGCAATCAGAGTGGCCAGCGCCATGACAAGAATCGCAGCAATCAGACCATCAAACCGGTCCAAAAATCCGCCATGTCCGGGAATCAGTGCACTTGCATCCTTAACCCCGAAGCTTCTTTTTGCACCGGATTCAATCAAATCCCCGATCTGGGATACGACTGCAGTGGCAAATGCAACACCGGCAAGAACCGTTATATCCCCCTTACCGGTGATAACGCCATAGGCAACACCGACACTAACCGCTGCACATTGACCGCCGACCGCACCGGACACTGTCTTATTGGGGCTGATTTTCGGTGCCAATTTAGGACCACCGACAATACGACCGGCAAAATAGGCACCAACATCTGCTGCAATCACGGTTAAAGGCAGCCATAATGCGATATGTACACCATATTCAAAATCAGTACGCAGCCATACAAAACAGACACCGGCCAAAGCAATCGCCAGCAATCCGGGTAAGGTGCGAAAACAGAAAAGGCTTTTATTTTCTGAAAACAACCCCGCAAAGGCAGCACCGGTCAAGGTGCCCAAAATCCCCCACACCGGATTATAAATGTAGGTTATGAAGGCCGGGATACTTGAGATTGCGACAGCAGCCGCATCCGCCCGGATATTTTCACGCCCGCTGCCACTGATGCGCCGCCACTCCCAGCCCATGACACCGCAACCAAGCGATACAATCACTTCAGTCGTGCCCACACCGAACACAACCATAGAAAAACAGATCGCGCCCAGAACCAACGCTGATATGATACGTGAGCCCAGGTCAGACCAATTCCGCGCCGGGATATCCTTGCCACTCATAACAGGTATCCGGTCACTTCAGCAGCTCTCACAATCAGGCCGTTTTACGAACCGCGCCAAAGCGTCTGTCCCGCGTATTATAAGCGATAACAGCCTGCCGCAGAGACGTTTGGTCAAAATCAGGCCAATGCTTATCAACAAATAGAAATTCCGTATAAGCCGCCTGCCACAAAAGAAAATTCGATAACCGCTGCTCGCCGCTGGTCCTGAGGATCAGATCGGGATCGGGGATACCCGATGTTGTAAGTTCCGCACTGATTGTTTCTTCTGTAATATCATTGCCAGTCAGCTCACCAGCAGCAACGCGTTCAGAAATCCGTGCCGCCGCTCTGACGATTTCGGCACGCGCACCGTAATTCAGCGCAACAACGAGAGTCATGACCTCGCCTTTGGCAGTCAGTTCCTCGGCCTCGACCATTAGTTTCTGGATATCCTCCGGCATTTCCGAAGGATCGCCGATGAACTTTATCCTTACACCTTCAGAAACGAGAACCTTGCATTCACGGCGCATATAAAACCGGAACAGATCCATCAGACCGTGCACTTCTTCACGTGGGCGAAGCCAGTTTTCAGTAGAAAAAGCAAAGAGTGTCAGATACCTGATGCCAAGCGCCTTCGCCTCTCGCGTGACTTTACGAACTGAATTAAGGCCGCGTTTGTGTCCGGCGATACGGGGAAGACCACGCTTCGTAGCCCAGCGGCCATTCCCGTCCATTATAATTGCAACATGCTGCGGCGGTTTCAGATCATCAGCACCCTCAGGCACAGTCCCGTCCGCCGCTTTTTCTTTTGAATTAAATCCCAGCATGACGCGCTTTCTTCATTATTTTCTATACCGATTATGCACCAAGGAAACGAACGCCGCGCGACGATGGAGCAGCAAAGCTTTACACTTGCATAATTTCTTCTTCTTTAACCGACTGGGCCTCATCAATGCGGGAGATGAATTTGTCAGTCATTTCCTGTATTTCTTCACCGTAAAGCTTCTGGTCATCCTCTGATAGATCGCCGTTTGATTTACCTTTTTTAACCTGATCCATGCCGTCTTTACGGACATTACGGATCGCGACCTTCGCGGATTCAGCGTATTTTCCGGCAACTTTTGCCAGCTCGCGTCTGCGCTCTTCGTTCAGTTCCGGTATCGGAAGGCGGATCAGTGTCCCGTCTACCTGAGGATTAACGCCAAGGCCGGAATCCACGATTGCCTTTTCCGCCGCCTTAACAAGCCCCTTATCCCATATGCTGAGCGTGACCATGCGCGGTTCGGGCACATTGATTGTCCCCACCTGATTAAGCGGCGTCATGGCGCCGTAAGCATCGACCATAACCGGATCGAGCATACTGGCCGATGCACGCCCGGTTCTCAAACTTGCAAATTCATGCTTGAGAGCAGTAACAGCCCCCTCCATACGGCGGTTGAGGTCATCAATATCAATATCAAAGTCGTCGCTCATCAAAGACCTATCGTTTCGTCTGTAGAAAATGCTTTAGGCATAAGTGGCTGCGTACAGGAAATAAACGCGGATTAGGTTTCATTTACAACGGTAAATTTTCCGTTCCCTGACAATACCGAGGCAAACCCGCCGGAGGTGTGCAAATTAAACACAGCAACCGGAAGGCGATTGTCCCGCGCCAATGCTATCGCTGCGGCATCCATCACGTTCAGATTATCGGCCAGTACAGTCTGATAGCTGACGGTCTCAAACCGCTTTGCATCCGGATTACTTCGCGGATCGGAATCGTATACACCGTCCACTTGTGTTCCCTTTAACAATGCGTCACATCCCATTTCCACAGCGCGCAGGGCCGCTGCCGTATCCGTTGTAAAAAAGGGATTTCCCGTTCCGGCGGCAAAAATTGCAATCCGCCTCTCTTCCAGATGGCGCAAACCTTTCCGGCGTATATACGGCTCACAAACCGCTTGCATCGGAATCGCAGACATAACCCTTGTGTCGACCCCCTGGCGCTCCAATGCGTTTTGCATTGCCAGCGCATTCATGACGGTCGCCAGCATGCCCATATAATCCGCACTCGCCCGCTCCATACCACCCGCCGCTGCCGAAAGTCCGCGGAAAATATTCCCGCCGCCTATGACAAGCCCGATACCGATTCCGGTTTCATGTACTGCGGCGATTTCTTCGGCGATCCGGGTAACTGTGGGCGGATGAATACCGTATCCCTGATCACCCATGAGGGCCTCACCGGATACTTTCAGCAACACTCTTTTCCAGGAACTCCGGGCGGTTGGATCATGGTCTGGGGATACCGTCATTCCAATGCGCTCCGAATGGCTCATAACTGCGCGGAAGATGGTCTATCACCCGTCTGAGCGCAAGTGTAATCAGCGTATCCGCTGCATTTAAAAGCCCAGCTTGCATGGAGCAGATGGCATCGCGCTGTCCGGAGTATTAAGCAGTTTTGATTTTTTCCGCCGACGCGTTACGCCGACCTTACCGGTCGGTTGCCCCTGCCGGCAGGTGGCCTGCCAGTTGGTGATTGACCCTGCCGACCGGCACGGCGGCCATGAATAATCCGCCTCGGCGACACACCGTCGATATGTTCGCGCACCAACCTGCTGGTCACGATGACCATACACATCAGAACATAAAATCCGTCATAATAGGCAAATGACAACAAGGCACTGCCGATTGAATATCCGATCAGCGAAACCTGAATCATACTCATCAGGTCATGTGCCCAGAGCAATTCCGGTCTGTTTTTTGTCCTGCCGATAATCTGACTGCAATGTGCAATGGTGCCGACAAGAAGCGTCAGGAATATCCCTAATCCGACAAACCCTGAATCCGACAGAACCTCCACATACATATTATGCGCCGCGCGAACCTCATAATCCTTCGAATTATTGCAGGCGCTTTCCCGCAGATAATCCGTCGCAATATTCACGTTTTGAATCGCCCGCAAACCATTGCCCACAATCGGGCTGTCCATGGTCATGTCCCAACCGACCTGCCAGGAAGCCAGTCTCAGACAAAAACTTTCGTCAAGCTGCGTTTCATCGGCAAATTTCGAGTCCCCTTCGTCGAATTGAGTGACCGCACTGCCGATTCTTTCTTTGAAGGATTGCGGGGCAAATGACAGCAACATCACCGCACTGATGGCGAGAATAGCGGCGCTCTTGAATTTGTTTTTCGTCCGTAGCCAGAGCACGCACAGCATCGCGATCATTGTCAGCATACCGCCGCGCGAAAACGACCCGATCACTGACAGGAAACAACAGATCATTCCGGCCAAAGCCGCATTTTTCATTATTTTGTTGGCTGCATGCTTCCACAGGAAAAAGAGTATCGGAGCCAGCATCAGCATCGCCACAGCGAAGTGATTGCGGTCATCAATCATGGTATCCGCAGGACCGAAACCAGTATAACGCCCGATAACAAAGCCGGATTTCACCGTAACAAGTGAAATTTTGACCGCGTGGTACCCCAAAGACAGAGCAAAACACCATACCAGCGACACAAGGCGATGGTGCGAATTGATCACGATCAGCAAAATGACCATGTGCAGGGTCATTTTGATCACAAAATCGGAATAAAACTCAAAGGACGTCGCAGGGTCCGGTGCTAATGCACTCGTTATGGTCGTCCAAATAATAAAAATGATAAATGTCGTCGCGACTTTACCGCCCGGCCATATTTTGCGCTCATTCGACAAGGCAAAGGAAACCAGCGTAACAGCAACAATCAGAAGATTGGGACGCAGGGCACTGCTGAATCCGAATGCTTCGCGGTGCGGGTTAAGGATTGCAATCCATGTCCAGACAAGAACACCGATATACGGGCGACGGAGTATCAACGGGATAAAGCCGATCAAACCGGCGGCGATGATAATGTCGCGCATACCTCGGCTCTCCCGCTTTATCCGCGCGGCCATAACATAATCATGGTGACCGCATGCAATCCCGTACCAGCCACAGCAATTTGTTAAGTGATCATAGGTCACTGTAGCGCGTGTGTTTTTACTAACGTAATACATTGAATGACGCGTTAAATCAGCGGAGGCGAACCATGATCGGCGGAGCGATGCTTTTGTGCGCGGTCAGCGCAATGGCCGTTATCATTGTCTGGAGCATCAGGCGCGATGATATGGCGGACG
>CALFWP010000006.1 GCA_937927905.1 uncultured Neomegalonema sp. | reverse complement strand
ATCTTCCAGTCGATCTTTGATGCCGAATTCGCAGATAAATTCAAAGAGGCCGGTATCACATACGAACACCGCCTGATCGACGATATGGTGGCCAGCGCGATGAAATGGTCCGGCGGATATGTCTGGGCCTGTAAAAACTATGATGGCGATGTCCAGTCGGACACGGTCGCCCAGGGTTTCGGCTCGCTCGGTCTTATGACCTCACAACTGATGACACCGGACGGAAAGATCGTTGAATCCGAGGCTGCACACGGCACAGTCACGCGCCATTACCGCCAGCACCAGAAAGGCGAGCAAACCTCAACAAACTCCATTGCCTCGATTTTCGCCTGGACCGGCGGCCTGAAGCACCGCGCCAAACTCGACGAGAACGCACCGCTTAGAAACTTTGCGGAAACGCTTGAAAAAACGATTATTTCCACCGTTGAAGCGGGCGATATGACCAAGGATCTGGCCTTGCTTGTCGGGCCGGACCAGGGATGGCTTACGACAATGGGATTCCTTGAAAAAGTTGATGAAAACCTCAACAAGGCATTGGCAGGGTAAAACGAAAACCGTAACCCACCTGCAAAGATATAATTCTTTGGATTAAGTAATCTTTAAAAAAGCGCGCTTATATCAGGCGCGCTTTTTTTATTGCAGGGCATGTCCGGTTTACAACATCAGAGCGCTTAAACGCCCTCAAGCACAATCAGATCGCGAACAGATGCCCCTTCAGCATGGGATTTCGCCTCGGTATATTCCGGTGAATTGTAACATTCGACAGCCCGTTCCAGAGTGGGAAATTCCACGACAACATTGCGGGCGCGCTCATTGCCTTCAAGCTGAACATACCGCCCTGCTCTTGCAAGAAATTTTCCGCCAAATTTTACAATTGCCGGACCTGCAAGCTCGGCATATTTGCCGTAGGCCTCCGCATCTGTCACTTCCACATGTGCAATCCAATATGCCGGCATAGAGAGTCTCCTGATATCATAAACCTTATGCGGTAAGAACGGCTTCCGCCGCAGCGATTGCCTCGGATGCTTTAGACGGATCGGCTCCGCCCGCCTGTGCCATATCCGGGCGGCCGCCGCCACCCTTACCGCCCAGTGCTTCCGCTGCAGCACGGACCAGATCAACGGCACTGATCCGATCGGTCAGATCATTCGTCACTCCGGCAGCAACAGCCGCTTTCCCGCCGGTATCCGCGACCAGCAAAACAGCTCCTGAACCCAGGCGGTTTTTGTGTTCATCAATCAATCCGCGCAGATCTTTACCGGATACTCCGTTCAGGCTTTGCGCTAAAAACGGAATGCCGCCGATTTCTTTTGCCATTGCCTCCTGCGCGCCACTGCCCCCGGACAAAGCAAGCTGTTTGCGTAAATCAGCAACTTCATTTTGCAGATTACGCCGCTCATCCATAAGGGATTTCACACGATCTAAAACATCTTCGCGCTGAGCTTTAAGCATCAGCGTGACCTCCGCAAGCTTCCGGTCCTGTTCAGCGAGATAAGACATCGCCGCCTCGCCGGTCAGCGCCTCGATCCTGCGCACACCGGATGATGATGCACTTTCGCCCAATGTAACAAGCGCACCGATTTCACCTGTACGCGCGACATGGGTCCCGCCGCAAAGCTCCAACGAATAAACATCACCTGCAAGCCCCTTACCGGAACCGGCATAGACGCCCATGGACACGACACGGACTTCATCGCCGTATTTTTCACCGAACAGCGCCTGCGCACCAAGAGCACGCGCATCATCCGGAGTCATAATGCGGGTATCAACCGCTGTGTTTTGACGGATATAATTGTTCACTTCACGTTCAACAGACGCGATTTCCCCGACAGACAACGCCTTATTATGACTGAAATCAAACCGCAAACGATCCGGAGCAACCAGCGAACCGCGCTGTGCAATATGATCCCCCAAAGTCCCCCGAAGCGCTTCGTGCAGTAAATGCGTGACCGAGTGATTGGCACGGATTTTAGCGCGCCTGTCCGCATCGACAGTTAGCCGAACGCTGCTATCCGCACTCAACGTCCCTGTATCCACTTTCGCGGAATGGACAAAGACATCACCAAGCTTTTTCCGCGTGTTCGTGACGGTTACATTCAACCCTTCAGCACGCATGATCCCCGTATCACCGACCTGACCGCCGGATTCACCATAAAAGGGCGTCTGATTTAGAACCAGTTCGACAGTATCACCGGCTACAGCCGTATCGGCGATGACCCCGTCTTTTACGATAGCAAGAATTTGCCCCTCAGCATCCAAGGCTTCGTATCCGAGAAAATCGGTTGCGCCATGGATGTCACGGATATCAAACCAGACACTGTCATCCGCCGCATCGCCGGAACCGGACCAGGCCGCCCGCGCACGCGCCTTTTGTGCCTCCATCGCCGCATCAAAACCCTCAATATCAACGGAGCGTCCCTTTTCTCTCAGGGCATCCTGTGTCAAATCAAGCGGGAATCCGTATGTGTCATACAATTTAAAGGCCGTTTCACCGGACAAATCAGCATCGCCGGGCAACTCCGACAACGCATCATCAAGCAGTCCAAGACCGCGTTCCAGCGTTTTACGGAAGCGGATTTCTTCAAGATTGAGCGTTTCCTCGATCAACGGTTGTGCCTGAACAAGTTCAGGAAACGCCTGTCCCATTTCCGCAGCCAGCGTTGGAACAAGGCGGTACATAAGCGGATCTTTAGCCCCAACCTGATGGGCATGGCGCATAGCGCGGCGCATTATGCGGCGCAATACATATCCGCGTCCTTCGTTGGACGGCGCAACACCATCGGCAATCAAAAACGATGTTGAACGAAGATGGTCTGCAATAACACGGTGGTGCATCTTGCCCGGGCCGTCAGGATCGGTTGATGTGGCATGGGCACTGGCCTCAATCAGTGCCCGCATCAAATCCGTATCATAATTGTCGTGCTTGCCCTGCAAAAGTGCGCCGATACGCTCAAGTCCCATTCCGGTATCAATAGAAGGTTTTGGCAGGTTTTCTCTTGTGTGTTCATCCAGTTGTTCGAACTGCATAAAAACAAGGTTCCAGATTTCAATAAACCTGTCGCCATCTTCATCAGGGCTACCGGGTGGACCGCCCGGGATGTGATCGCCGTGATCATAGAAAATTTCAGAACACGGCCCGCACGGACCGGTTGGTCCCATAGCCCAGAAATTATCGCTGGTTGCTATCCGTATTATCCGGTCATCGCTGAAGCCGGCCACTTTTTTCCAGATATCAGCCGCGTTATCATCGTCGTGATAAACCGTGACGAGCATTTTATCAGCGTTCAGACCGAAATCCTTCGTCAGCAATTCCCAGGCAAGGGGAATGGCATTTTCTTTAAAATAATCACCGAATGAAAAATTACCCAGCATCTCAAAAAACGTATGATGCCGTGCTGTATAACCGACATTGTCAAGGTCGTTGTGCTTACCGCCGGCCCGCACGCATTTCTGAGATGTTACCGCACGATTATAAGGGCGTTTTTCAAGGCCGGTAAATACATTCTTGAATTGCACCATTCCGGCATTTGTGAACATAAGAGTAGGGTCATTATTCGGAACAAGAGTACTTGAGGCGACCTCTTCGTGCCCGTTCCGTACGAAAAAATCCAAAAAACCCGACCGGATTTCGTTAAGGCCTGCCATAATCGCTTGCTCCAAAAAAGAGTTCGGCGCTAAAACGCCATGGAGTGCGCTTTTATCCCGCGCATTCCATGCTGTCTATCGGGACAGGCACGTGTTTACACGTCCTCATCACCTTCAAGCTCGGCTTCCAGATCGAGACCGTTGGCGCTGCGTATTTTATTTTCGATCTCATTCGCAATGTCAGGATTGTTCTTGAGAAACTGCTTGGCGTTTTCACGCCCCTGACCAATACGCTGATCACCGTATGAGAACCAGGAACCAGACTTATCAACCACACTTGCTTTGACACCAAGATCAATCAGCTCACCCCGTTTAGAGATGCCTTCGCCGTACATGATATCGAATTCAACCTGACGAAAAGGAGGGGCCACCTTGTTTTTAATGACCTTCACACGGGTCTGATTTCCGACAACCTCATCACGATCTTTAATCGCACCGATGCGGCGGATGTCGAGGCGCACGGAAGAATAAAACTTCAGCGCATTCCCGCCGGATGTTGTCTCGGGGCTGCCGAACATGACACCGATTTTCATGCGGATCTGATTGATAAAGATAACCATACAATTCGAGCGATTGATAGAGCCGGTCAGCTTACGCATTGCCTGACTCATCAAACGTGCCTGCGCACCGACCTGATGGTCTCCCATATCCCCTTCCAGTTCAGATTTCGGCGTAAGCGCCGCAACCGAATCGACCACAACAACGGATATTGCGCCCGAACGGACGAGTGTATCGGTAATCTCAAGAGCCTGTTCACCCGCATCCGGTTGAGAAATAAGCAATTCATCCAGATCAACACCCAGCTTTCTTGCATAGCCCGGGTCCAGTGCATGCTCCGCATCAACAAAAGCGCAGACGCCACCGTTTTTTTGCGATTCCGCAATAACATGCAATGCCAGTGTGGTCTTTCCCGAACTTTCAGGTCCATAAACCTCTATAATCCGGCCTTTGGGTAAGCCACCGATTCCAAGGGCGATATCCAGACCGATCGATCCTGTGGACACCGCCTCGATGTCCATAACCGCATTGCCTTTTCCCAGCTTCATGATTGAGCCTTTGCCAAAGGCGCGTTCAATTTGCGCCAATGCGGACTCAAGCGCTTTTTCTTTTTCCATGACGTCTCTTTCAATGAGCCGCAGTGCAGCCTCAGCCATTTCCGCACTCCTTATTCCACGCGCCCCGCTCCGGAGCAATGTTTGAACTTTCAAAACATATGTACACATAATGTTCCATGCAACTCAAGAACAAAAGATGCACATTACTATTACATGCGTGCTAGGCTGTGTGGACGAATTGCCTCACCGTGCTTGAAAGGGATTCCAGCGCGCGTTTCTTGATGATTCATAGGACATCGATGAATGAACAGGAAACCGT
>CALFWP010000005.1 GCA_937927905.1 uncultured Neomegalonema sp. | reverse complement strand
AGTTCACGCCAGAAGAACTGAAACAGGTCGATTTGCGGCTTGGCGGCATGGATCGCGACCATCACCAGCCGCGCGCGGGTGGCGGCAACCGCCGTCATCCCATCAACACCGGCTTGGGTGCCGGAGACTTCGAACACGACTTCGGCCCCCTTGCCGCCGGTGCGCTCAGTTACCGCAGCGGCAAGGTCCGCCTTCACGGGATTGATCACATCGAATCCCAGCTTTTCCGCAATCTCCAGCCGGTTCGGGTTCACCTCGGAGACAAGCACCTGACCGCCCGCATCCCGCGCGACCATGGCCACCAAAATGCCGATCGGACCGCCGCCGATCACCACGACATCCTCGCCTTTTTGCAAACCGGACAGGCGCACATCATGGCACGCCACGGCCACCGGCTCGATCAATGCGGCATGATCCATGCGCAGGTCATCGGGCAAAACATGCAGGGTATGCGCCGGAACGGTCCAGGTTTCCTGCATCGCGCCATCGGTATCCAGGCCTAGAAACTTGAGGTTATGGCAGATATGCTCATGCCCCGCAGTACAGGCCGGACAGTCTCCGCAATGGTCCAGCGGACGCACCACCACCTTTTGCCCTGCCGAAACCGAGGTAACACCCCCTCCGACCTCAGCGACGATGCCTGACATCTCATGCCCGACCGTGCGGTTCAGGCCGACGCGTGCATCCATATTACCGTGAAAGACATGCATATCCGTGCCGCAAATCCCGCAATAGGCAACGCGCACCGCGACCTCTCCGGCGGCGGGCTGTTTTGCGACGGTTTGCTCCACAGCGAATGTTTTGTCACCGCGATAGAATGCGGCGGTGATGGTGTCGATCATATTATCATCCTTTTGAAACACCGGCGAGTTTATCCCAATCGAACGTCACCCCGATACCCGCAGCATCAGGGGCAACCGCCATGTGATCTTCAACCACCAGCGGGCGCGTGGTGTAGGCATCTATCGGAAAAGAATGCACCTCCAGCCAGCCGCCATGGGCCTGCGCCGAGACAAGGCTGACATGCAATTCCTGCATCCCGTGACTGCACACAGGGATACCGTGTTTTTTCGAGAGGGCCGCCACCTGTAACCAGCCGGTAATGCCTCCGCAATTCGACGCATCGGGCTGGATAAAGGACAGGCGGGCATCGGCCATCGCGTATTCGAATTCGTGGATGGTGTGCAGATTTTCTCCCATCGCCAGCGGCATTCCCGTAGCAGCCGCAATACGCCCGAAGCCCTTGTAATCGTCAGGAATGGTCGGCTCTTCAAACCATATCAGGCCGTAAGGGGCAAACGCCTCTGCCGCGCGGATAGCCTCCTCAACGCTCAAGGCGTAATTGGCATCCACCATAAAGGCGATATCCGGCCCGATCAGATCACGCACCGCCGCGATGCGGGTAATATCCTCCTCCAATGAGGGCTGGCCGATCTTGATTTTGACGCCGTTGAACCCGCGATCCAGATACCCTCGGATCGAGTCCAGCAGCTTCGGCAACGGAAAGTTCAGGTCAATCCCGCCCGCATAGGCTTTGCACCGGTCGGAAGCACCGCCTGCCATTTTCCACAGCGGCTTTCCCGACGCCTTACAGCGCAAATCCCAAAGCGCAATATCAAGCGCCGAAATCGCAAAAGACGCCACACCTCCCCGCGCGACATAATGCACATGCCATTGCATCGCGTCATACAGCGCCTCGACATCCCCTGCATCGCAGCCCGTCAGAAAGGGCGCAAGGTCATGCTCGATCATCGCCAGAATCGCATGGCCGCCCCTGCCGCCGGTATAAGTATAGCCGGTCCCTTCCGATCCGTCGGAAAGCCGCACTGTCGCGGTGATCAGTTCAAAATGTGTGTGATCGCCATGCTTGGCATCGGTCAGAACTTCCGCCAAAGGGACGTTGAAACGCTGTGCGATAATCTCACGAATTTCCGCCAACCCATCCCCCCGGCGCAATCTCTTCACATCCGCCTTTACCCTGAAAGCGGGGTTGCCGGTTGCGATTTAATCTGTTTTGGTCAGACCAAATTAAACACAACAGTGAACAGCACCGGCAAATTGTCAATCCAAAAAGAAACTGCAGCTTCGGGAATAAAAGACACGGGCGACCGTCACCGTGCCGCCGATGATGTGTTCCGGTATTTCGCCGCCCGCATCAATTCGGGTGATTTGAAAGACGGAGAGGCTTTGCCCCCCGAACGCGAGATTGCGGAAACATGCCATGTCAGCCGGACAGTGGTACGCGAAGCTGTTCTTGCACTCAGCAACAAGGGGCTGATCGAAGCGCGCCCGGGTTTTCGCCCTGTAGTGCGCAAAGCAAATTATGACACCGCTTTCGAAACGCTTGATTCGGTCGTCTCCAGATTGCTGTTACAGGACGGCGGAGTTAAAAATCTTTTCGACACTCGGATTATGGTCGAGGCATCATTGGCACGACAGGCCGCGAGCAGCGCGCAAAAAGATGATTTGCTTACCCTTCGAAACGCGTTGGACGCAAATCAGGATGCCATAGATGATAGCGAAAAATTCTATGAAACCGACACTGCCTTTCACGCCGCGCTCTACAGTATACCGGGTAATCCGGTTTTTCCTGCTATCCACAAAGCCTACACTGCATGGCTTTCACCACAGTGGTCGATGATGCCGCGCCTACCGGAGCGGAACCGTCTGAACTATTATGCACATAAAGCGATTTTTGACGCGATACTTATGCGAAATCAGGATGCTGCGGAACAGGCGTTGCGGATCCATCTTGCCGCCGCCTGGACACAGATTGAAAAGACATTTGCCGATCAGATGTAAAAAAGCCGCCCGGCGTTACCGCTTTTCCGGCCAGGTATCGCTGAGTTTATAACCCTCAGGCCACGGATCCGATGGATCCAGCATATGCTGATGCGTGCCGGTGATCCATGCGCGGCCGGAAATTTCAGGAATGATCGCCGGAACTCCGCTAATTGTAGTTTCACCGGCAATCCGGCCCTGAAATTCCGAGCCGATAATCGAACGGGCGGTGAACGTATCCTCAAGGCGCATCTCACCGGCGGCATACATCAGTGCCATGCGCGCGGAAACGGCGGTCCCTGTCGGGGAGCGGTCGATTTTTCCGGGCTGAATGGCAACAGCGGATTCTGCACTTAACTCGGTGCCCTGCCGCGTCACCGGTCCGGCAAACAGGCAGAACGAAAAATGCGTCCATTCCGGATTGCCCGGGTGATGAAACGAAAGCTGTTCGTTGGCCGCATTGGTAATCGCAACCCCCAGACCGGCCAGCGTCTTCGCATTCCCCGCGTTCAGCTCCAGCCCGAGCGCTGCGGCATCAACCACAACAAAACTGTCCCCGCCGAACGCGGTATCGACGGTGATCTCTCCCAGATCAGGCACCGTCAGAACATGACCCGTTACGCAAACAAAGGACGGCAGGTTTTGCACCGTGATCCTCTGCGCCTTGCCGTCCGCGCACTCGGCACGGACCCGCACCAACCCGCCGGGGGCCTCAAGCGTCATGTCCGTAACCGGCTCGACCATCGGAATAATGCCGCTATCCAGCAGAACCGTGGCGACACAGATTGAATTCGACCCCGACATCGGCGGAGTGTCCTCCGGCTCCATGATGATAAAGCCCATCTGCGCCTCGGGGTGCTTTGGCGGCACCAGCAGATTGACATGCCGGAATACACCGCCGCGCGGCTCGTTCAGAATAAAGTTCCGCAGCGTCCGGTCCATGGCAATCCAATTACGTTGTTCCCACAGTGTATCTCCCGGCGGCGGAGCGACACCACCGATGATCACATCCCCGACCTCACCCTCGGCATGGCAGGAAACGACATGGATCATTTTAGAACTGTGCACGATCATTACACCTTTATAGGCAAGATATTCCTGAGTTTATCCCAGCGCCGCCTTCAGGTCAGCGATCAAATCATCAACCGCCTCAATACCAACGGATAACCGTAACAGATCATCCGGTACAGTATCCTCAATGGTATGGCGATGCTCGACCAGACTTTCGACCCCGCCCAGTGATGTTGCCCGCTTGAAAAGCTCCAGCCTGCCGATTGCCGCCAAGGCCGCAGCTTTGCCGCCCCTGACGCGAAAGGACAGCAGACTGCCGAAACCGCCGGTCATCTGCCGCACCGCGATGCTGTGGCCCGGATCGGTGATTAGGCCGGGATACAGAACCTCCGACACCACAGAATGCGCCGATAAAAACTCCGCAACTTCCTGCGCATTCCGGCACATGCGCTCTACCCGTAAAGACATGGTACGCATGCCCCGTATCAGTAGCCATGCTTCAAAACTGCCAAGAACAGCGCCAGCATCATGGCGGTCTTCTCTGATCGCGTCCCAACGCGGATCCGAGGCATCGCGACAGGCGAGAAATCCGGCCAGTACATCACTGTGCCCGTTGATGCCCTTGGTTGCGGAATGCATGACGATATCGGCACCGTGGCTTAACGGTTGTGACAAAACCGGTGTTGCCGCTGTGGAGTCCACGATCAGACTCGCCCCGCACCGGCGGGCAAAATCCGTACAAAATGCGACATCAGTAGTCTTAAGATACGGATTGGACGGTGTTTCAATCCAGAGGATATCCGCACGTCCTACAACGCTCTCAAGTGCGCCCGCATCCGCACAATCCACTTCTGTCAGTGTGATATTCCGGCGTCCGCAAAACCCGCGCACCCATTTTGTCACGCCCCAGTAAATGCCTGATTGCATAATTATACGCCCACCTTCCGGCACGGTACGTATCACAGCGGCAACGGCGGCCATACCAGACGGAAATAACAGGCCCGCCTCTGCATGTTCGGCCTTTGCAAGAACATCTTCGGCCAGACGGCACAGATCGGAATCATCGCGGCTGTAGATATGCTCCGGTGAGACAGGGACATTCTGCTCATCCCTAACAAAGGTTGTCGCCGGTTGCAGGGGCGGGACAATTCCGCCTGTCTGGGGATCAATCACCCCGCCTGCCTGTGCAAATAATGTCTCGGGCGAGACAGGTTTTGAAATCAGGGGCATGGTTTTCACCTTTGCCAGAATGCCGGAGCCAACATTACAAAAACGCTCAGCAATTCAAGCCTGCCGATAATCATTGCAATAATACACGTCCATTTCGCCGCAACAGGAAGGTTGGAGTAATTACCGCTCGGACCGATAACATCACCAAGTCCCGGTCCGACATTTCCCAATGTCGCCACCGCTCCGGACAGCGAAGTTACAAAATCCAGACCGATGAAACTCAACGTCATGGTCACTGCCGCCAGAGACAAAAAGAAGATCATAAAAAACGCCATCACAGAAGATAGAACCTGTTCGGAAATCGGGCGACCCTCATATCGTGCACGAATGACGGATGACGGGTTATGAATGACTCTGATCTGCGCTTTGATAGCAGCGGCAAGCACCTGATAGCGGAAGATTTTCACGGAACAGCTGGTAGAACCGGCACACCCGCCGCTTAGCGCAATGAGGAAAAAAACCATCATCGCAAAAGGGCCCCACAGTTGAAAGTCTTCGGTGGCATAACCCGTACCGGTGATGATCGAAACCGTGTTGAACAACGCACTGCGGAAACTCGGTTCGATTTCCGAAGTCAATGACCACCGGACGAAGGCCAGCGTAACAACAACCAGTCCGACGACCATAAAAAACGTGCGCACCTGAGAATCGCGCAGCAAAGGCTTTGCCGATCCGTTAAGCAATTGCACAAACCGTACATAGGGCAATGCGGATAGCAGCATAAATAGCGATGCGGAATAATGTATTGAGGGGGTATCATAATGCCCCATAGAGGCATCATAATTTGAGAGACCGCCCGTCGCAATGGTCGTCATCGCATGAACCAGGGCATCAAACGGTTCCATTCCGCAGGCCGAATACACCAGTAGAGCAGCAATCGTCAGGCCGAAATATATATAACCCAGTTGCGCGGCAATCGCCGCCGCCCTTGGTAGGATTTTGCCGAATGTATCAAAAGCCTCCGAGCGGAATAACTGCATCCCGCCGACCTGAAGCTGTGGCAGAACGGCAATCGCGACAACGACAATTCCGATACCGCCAATCCATTGCAGCAATCCGCGCCAAAGCAAAACCCCCGCCGATGCCGTATCCAGTCCGGTCAGAACGGTTGCACCAGTGGTGGTGATACCGGATACCGCCTCGAAAAATGCATCCGTAAAGCTGAGGCCTATGCTACTGAACATAAACGGCAAAGCGCCAAGCAAGGGCAATGCGACCCAGGACACAACAGTCAGAATAAACGTCTGCTGGATCGACAACGCAGAACTGCGCTCGCTTTTACAAGTCATGATCAGCGCAAAACCTGCGACAAGAGCGATAATCGCGGACAAGACAAACGCACGCCAATCATCATCAGCAGACAAGCCGTCGGCAATGGCAACCGGAATCATCGCAAATCCGAGAAATGCCGTAAAAAACCCGACAATATATCCTATGGGTCGCAAGTCGAACATATGCGCCAGCTATTACGGCCCTGACAGCCCTGTCAACGCATGGCCGAATTTATAAACGTGAAGGGTGGAATCTTAACTCCTGACGCATTACATCAATGACTGGCGGATGCTGGACTTCGCGTCACGGAGTCTGAATCCCACTGGCCTTAAGCATCTCTGCGGGAGCTGTCCCTGCCCCGGACCGTGGTCCCCGGTACATGGCGCCCACCTGGTTTACCAGGCTTGCGGGGATCATCCACTCCAACGGTTGTTCCGGGTCCGCCGCCTGATATAGACAGCACTATGAATATGTTATCTGACATAAAATCACAGGCACGCAGCGCAGCCCGTAAAAGGCGTAAAGCAGCCACTCAAACCGTACATGACGCAACGGAACGTGCCGCACGCGCGTTTTTGAACTCCGTTCCATTTTGCTCGGATGATATCATTGCGCTTTACCGGCCGATACAATCGGAGTTGGATCCGACACCCCTTATAATCGCATTGCAGGAACAAGGGGTCGTCACCTGTTTTCCTGTGGTTATCGCCGCCGATACACCGTTGGAATTCCGCGCAGCTGATTCAGGTACGCGCTTTATAAAAGGCGCATTCGGAGCTGAAATCCCGGACGATACCGCATCGCGCGTGACACCATCTCTCGTGATTGCGCCTTTGCTGGCCTTTGACCGTGCTCTTTACCGGCTGGGTTATGGCGGCGGATTTTATGACAGAACTCTGGAAAAACTGCGCGGCGCACAAACCACCCGTGCCTATGGTTACGCATATTCCGCACAGGAAGCGGATCAGGTACCAATCGAACCAACAGATCAGAAATTGGACGGTATTGTTACGGAAAACGGGCTTATTTCGTAAACCTGATCAGTCATTTCGTGGTACGGGCCGCCAATCCGGAGGGGCAATCTCAAACCCTTTAAACTCAAACCCCGGCGAGACAGTACAGCCAACCAGTGTCCAGCCGCCCAGCGAAGTTGCAGTTTGCCACCAGCCCGCAGGCACCACCCGTTGAGGCATCTGACCTGCTGTAATCTCCGGCCCGAGAATCATACTTTCAGCGTCGTGACCGTCTGCTGAAACGGTTAGCGATAACGGCGCACCGGCATAGTAATGCCAGATTTCCACAGCATCAACTTTATGCCAATGGGAAAAATCACCGACATCCAACAGGTAATAGATCGCGGTTCCCGCAGCACGCTGATCCTCTGTGGCATCTGCACGCCAAGTCTCACGATACCAGCCGCCTTCAGGATGAGGGGCCAGTCCAAGGCGTTCAATAATGTCTCGGGCTGTCATCATGATGCTGCCTATCGGAAAAAAGCCATTATGGTGTCTGAACAGCAAATAATCCGCAAGACAACAACAACAAATCCTACTTTACTGTAACCGGTCTATCCGGAGCATTAAAGGAATGCTCAAACACCACTACAGTTATCCGTAAAAACAGATGCTGCCAACGTAAACAAACCGGAGACGCCCGTTATGTCGATGAAAGCCGCTGTTATTTTTGATGTTGACGGGCCGTTACTAAAGCTGACCCCGGCGGAAGAAGCCGCGTTTTTTATCCCCTTCCGTGATGTCTATGGCGTAAGCGGTTTATCAGTGGATTGGGATAGCTATAAAATCCGGAACGATATCGAAATCTACCGTGAAATCTTGCAAGTCCACGGGTTTTCGGACGACGACGTCACCATCAATACATTGCGCACGCGCTATCTGACCGAACTGGAACGCCTGTATTCGGGCGCCAATCCGGTTGTTCCGATACCGCAAGCATTGGATTTACTGAAAACCCTCAACCGGATTGGCGGACTGGCACTCGGGACAGCAACAGCAAATTTCGAAGCCGCTGCGAAAATGCGTCTGACCCATGCGGGTATGTGGGAGTATATAAAGATATGGCATTGTGGCGCAGAAGGCGGCGGAGCAAAAAGCGCGATCCTGAAACGCGTACTTAAACGCCTGGCTTTGCCCGCCAAGAGCGTAATTTTTCTTGGCAACAATCTAAACGATCTTGAAGCAGCACAGAAAAACGGAACGCATTTTATCGGCTTCGATGTTGATCCGCAGCGACGTAAAAAACTACATGACGCCGGAGCTGATAGGACGACAGGCGATCACAACAGCACGCTTTCTATGATCACGGAGATTTTAAATACACAATAAAATTAGCACAATAATACAAAGACTTAGATGGTATATTAAATTCCTGTTAAGCTGAGTTGTGTATTTATAACTATATCGGGAGCGTATATGGCGTTCTGTATAAGTTCCACAAGTAACGACTTTTATAGGTAGTCTGGATTCCAAAATGATTACAGGGCCCGAGAAAAAATCCGGCTATACCGTACTTGATGGATGGGCAAATAACGAGACAAGCCCTTACTTAAGACTGCCATTGCGTACGCTATCGGATGCGCAGAAACTTCGCAATATGAAAGCAGACAGAGCATTTGCGCAGAGCCGCCGAATGGACAAACGCCGTGCCGTTAGAAAGGTCGCTTTTGCAACAACGGAAAACAGTACGCGACCGGTCAATTGCGTTGTGCTGGATATCTCAAAAGTCGGCGCGCGAATTCAGATTACCGACACCATCAGCCACTCGTCAGAACTGATAAAAATCAGTATTCCGGATATCGGACTGATCACGGATTGCGTACAGAAATGGCGTCAGGGAGATGAAGCGGGCATCATCTTTGACTTTTGATAATCTGGTTCAAAAGATGTCACACACTGTCAATGTAAAAGCGGATCCCGTAGGACGGGTGTGATGCTTTAACTGCCCGGGCTGTATTCATAGCTACCGTCATCGGCATCATTTTTCAGAATATCTTTAACCTCGCGCGGCACGTATTTTTCATCGTGTTTCGCCAGAACTTCATTGGCTTGGAACAATCCGTTTGAATACGTGCCTTCCGCAACCACGCCCTCACCCTCTTTGAACAGGCTCGGCGGGATACCGGTAAAGGTAACCTGTACGGTTTTTTCAAAATCCGTCACATCAAAACGGATGGTTTCGCCCTCATCACGAACCAGTGATCCTTCAACCACCATACCGCCGACACGTAATCGGCGCTGCGGCCCGATCTCTCCGGCGGCTTCCTTGGCGATCAGTTCACTGGGGCCGAAGAAAAACACAATAGAATCCCGCATGGCGAGTGAAACAAGAATCGTGGAGGTTGCAAGCGCAACGCCACCAAAAACGAGCATCATAACCCGTTGTTTTTTTCGCATTCTTGCCATTTCCGGCCTCCTTTAATCAGCGCGCAAACCCGCACAATCCGCTACATAATCACTACATCGGATATGAAAACCGTTACATGTGCATATAATAATCAAGAGTGCGACGATAACACCCCCGAAAGAAGCGGAGTACAAGTACAGATAAAATTGCTTACAACCAAAGCAAATATCCGACCGCTCTCTACTACACACTCTCTCAATTTATCCCGCAATTCCGGTTACGGAAAGAGAGGAGCCTGCATCAGACCAGTGGTTTCAGGCACGCCCAGCATAATATTCGCATTCTGAACCGCTTGTCCTGACGCGCCCTTGACCAGATTATCAAGGACGGAGACAACAACCGCCCTACCCTCGCGCCGGTCGGCAACAACACCCATACGGCAGTAATTCGAACCACGGACATGGCGGGTTTGCGGCATCACCCCAATCGGCATGACATCGCAAAACGGCTCATCCGCAAAACGCGCGGACAGAACCTCATGAATGCGGGTTGCATCCCCCTTGACATAGATTGTGGCCAGAATACCCCTGTTCTGCGGGATCAGATGCGGCGCAAAGGTCACACGCACTTCACGCCCGGCGGCCTTTGACAATTCCTGATCATATTCAGCCGTATGCCTGTGACCCCCGATGTTATAGGCATGAAATCCCTCTGAAACCTCAGCGAACAGCATACCTTCCTTGGCCGCACGCCCCGCTCCGCTGACGCCGGATTTCGCATCGACAACGATATCATCAGGGTCAATCACCCCCTCTGCCACAAGAGGAAGCAAAGGCGTGACACCGGTCGCAACGTAACACCCTGTACTGGCCACCAGGCGCGCATTGCGGATTTCATCACGGTAAAACTCCGGCAGACCGTAGACAGCAGACTTTTGCAGTTCGGTCGCGGTATGAGCACCGCCGTACCAGGATTCATAGGCCGCCGGATCGCGCAGGCGGAAATCCGCCGATAAATCCACAATCCGAAGATGTTCAGGCAGAGTCACGATGATTTTTTGCGTCGTGGCATGGGGAAGCGCGCAAAACACAAAATCAACAGCGCTGAAATCCACCTCTTCGACTTTACAAAGAACAGGCATGTCCAAATGGCTCAGATGGGGAAAGACATCCCCGAGAGGCTGTCCCGCCTTACGATCTGCTGTCAGGGCGACAATACGGTATTCCGGACACACACTGAGCAGGCGGATCAGCTCCGCACCTGTGTAACCGCTTGCACCAAGTATCGCCGTCCGTACCGCGCTCATCGCTCGCTCCTTACCCGAAAATCAGGTCATTGCCATAGGCGAAGCGCTGCTGTGACGCAATTCAGAAGTGATGTGCAATGATCTGCGCTGGACTCTCTTCGTGCAGAGTATTACCCCGTCCGGCAACGGGGAGATTGATTATGACAGCCCATTCCGAACGCATTCTGATTATTGATTTCGGCAGTCAGGTGACACAACTGATTGCACGCAGAGTGCGTGAGGCGGGGGTCTACTGTGAAATCAGACCGTTCAACGCCCTCGGCGACGGACTGACAGCGCCGGGACTGAAAGGCATTATCCTTTCCGGCGGACCCGCAAGCGTTGGCGACAATGACAGCCCCCGTGCGCCGCAACAGGTTTTTGAACTCGGGGTTCCTGTTCTTGGCATCTGTTACGGACAAATGTGTATGGTCACACAGCTGGGCGGCGTTGCCGCCGGCAGCACTGAACGTGAATTCGGACGGGCTTTTGTCACAATGAAAGCGCAGTCCCCTTTATTCAAGGGCATGGCCGCTCCGGGCGAGGAAGAAGAAGTCTGGATGTCTCACGGCGACCGTGTAACTGAGTTACCGCCGGGATTTGAGGTGATCGGATCTTCCCCGAACGCACCTTTCGCTGCGTTCGCAAATGCCGCACAAGGGTTTTACGGGGTGATGTTTCATCCGGAAGTTGTCCATACTCCGCGCGGTGCAACCTTGCTGACAAATTTCGTGCGCGGGATTGCGGGCTGCTCCGGCGAGTGGACGATGGCGGCCTATAAGGACGAAGCCATTGCCGCGATCCGTGCACAGGTTGGTGAGACAGGTCGCGTGATCTGCGGTTTGTCCGGCGGTGTGGATAGCTCTGTTGCTGCCGTCCTGATCCACGAGGCGATCGGGGATCGTTTGACTTGTGTTTTTGTCGATACCGGAATGATGCGCCATGGCGAGGCCGGAGAAGTCGTGACCATGTTCCGCGATACCTACAATATAAAGCTGATTCATCGCGACGCATCCGACCTGTTTCTCACTGCATTGAACGGTGTGGAAGACCCTGAAATCAAAAGAAAAACCATAGGGCGTCTATTTATCGACGTCTTTGATGAATGTGCCGTCGAGAGCGGCGGTGCGGAGTTTCTGGCACAGGGCACGCTCTACCCTGACGTGATTGAAAGCGTCAGCGCCACAGGTGGTCCGAGCGTTACTATCAAGTCCCATCATAATGTCGGCGGCTTGCCCGAACGCATGAAGATGCAACTTGTCGAACCTTTACGGGCACTGTTCAAGGACGAGGTCCGGGCATTGGGGCGCGAATTGGGCCTGCCACCGGACTTTGTAGGACGACACCCGTTCCCCGGCCCGGGTCTTGCGATCCG
>CALFWP010000004.1 GCA_937927905.1 uncultured Neomegalonema sp. | reverse complement strand
GGGCCGTGTTTCAACATAGGTCCGGATGGCCCAGGCCGCCTCCTGTCCCAGCAGTTCTCCGAAAGCAGGCATTTTCGTGACGCCGTTCTGGGTTTTGCCGTAACGGAAGCGCTCGACATACCACTCATCCCCGTCGAAATCCGCCTCCAGATACCGCAAATCCGGCGCCAATCCACCCGAGACCCCTTCCAGGCCGTGGCACCTGGCGCAATTCTGATTATAGCCCGACGCGCCGATCTGCACCGCCTTGGACCACACATCGTCTCCGGCAGTGTCCGCACGATAAGGATTTTCATCCAGCCATTCTTCACCTGTGGCAGGCAGCCCTTCGGTGTCCACAGGTTGCGGGGCAACATCCCCATGACCGAACGCGGATGTTGACAACACCAGCACCGGGAGTCCGACGACAAGAAGCCTGTAAATCATCTCTTTCTCCTCTGCATTGAAAATAAGAGTAATAGCCGCGATGGTATCGATCCAGAGGACTTTAAAGCCATAATGCCGCAATACATGGATAAAGATAAGCAAGGAACAGGATGAAAGGGAAGTGACGGGGATGAAAAAAACGTTATACGGATTTCTATTTATTTTCGCTTTTATACTCAGCGGCGCGACACAACATCCCGCAAACGCTTCGGATGTAACGAAAATCAGCATTGATTACATCGCACGCGATTTCATGCTGCCGCCGACCTTATCCAACCTTGATCCGTTTGCAGCGGATACAGGCCTACAGGGAGCAATGCTCGGTATCGCGGATTCCAACACGACAGGGCGGTTTCTCGATCAGGACTTTAAACTGCGGACCATCATTATCGCTGAAGAAGAGGAACTGGCGGACGGCCTTGAAAAAACAGGAAAACTCAACGGGCTAATTGTCACAACACTGCCCGCAGGGGATTTAACAGCACTATCGGAGATGCTTGACGAAAGCGCGCCGGAGGCCCTGGTGTTCAATGCCGGTGCCGCAGATAACAGCCTGCGCAACGCGGAATGCATTCGAAATGTGCTGCATACATTGCCCAGTTGGGCGATGCTCAGCGACGCGCTGGCACAATTTGCACTGCGCAAACGCTGGACAGAATGGTTGCTTCTGACCGGCCCTGACCCGGATGACCGTCAGTTCTCAAGCTCTTTGCGGCAATCCGCCAAAAAATTCGGCACAAAAATCGTCGAAGATATCGAATGGGATACGAACTCGGATCTGCGCCGCAATGCACATGAAGAAATCCCGCTTCTGACAAATAACTCCGATTATGACCTTGTCGCGGTGACGGACCGTTTCGGTGATTTTGCCCGCTACCTGCCGTTCAACACCTTCCGCCCCCGCCCGGTTATCGGCAGCGAAGGCCTGCAACCGGTTGCATGGTCGCGGGTTGTGGAGCAATGGGGGGCGGCACAGTTACAAAGCCGTTTTACAGAACAGGCGGGACGCCCCATGCAGGCGGTCGATTACGCAGCATGGGCGGCGGTGCGCTCCATTGCCGAGGCCGCCGCACGGACAAAAAGCGCGGACCCTGCCGTATTGCGCGCATATATGCTGTCCGATAAATTTCAGCTTGCCGCATTCAAGGGTCGCAAAATGAGCTTTCGCGACTGGAACGGTCAGCTGCGGCAACCCATTCCGCTGGTCCATTCACGCGCAGTTGTGACCACCGCCCCGCTTGATGGGTTCTTGCATCCGGTGTCGGAAATGGACACGCTCGGATTTGACCGTCCTTTATCGAAATGCGAGGCATTCAAAAAATGATGAAAAGACCTGCTCTTCCCTTCATATTTTTGCTCGCAACAGCATGCCCGGCCCTCGCCGGCGAGATTTGGGTATCCAACGAAAAGGATAATACCCTCAGCGTCATAGATATTGAAAGCCTTGAGGTGATACGTACGATCGAAACCGGCGAACGGCCGCGCGGCATCATTTTCGCAAAAGATCACTCGGTACTTTATATCTGCGCCTCGGACAGTGACACGGTTCAGGTCATGGACCCGGAAACCGGCAAAATCCTGCACAATCTGCCTTCGGGAGAGGATCCCGAACAGTTTTCGCTGCATCCCGATAACCGCCTGCTATACATCGCAAACGAGGATGACGCGATTACCACCGTTGTGGATACAGTCACACGTAAGGTGGTCGCCCAGATCAGCGTTGGCATCGAACCGGAGGGCATGGCGGTCAGCCCCGACGGAAAGATGGCCATCACGACCTCCGAAACAACCAATATGGCGCATTGGATCGACACGGAAACCCAGGAAATCTTTTCCAACACGCTGGTTGATCAAAGACCGCGCCATGCAGAGTTTACGTCCGATGGCAGGCGTCTCTGGGTTTCCTCTGAAATCGGCGGAACCGTGACGGTTTTCAACACGGAAGATCAATCTGAAGCCGCGAAGATCAATTTTGAAATCAAGGGCATATCAGCGGATCGCGTCCAACCGGTGGGCATCCGCATCACTCAGGACGGCAAGCGTGCATTCGTGGCCCTCGGCCCTTCAAACCATGTTGCAGTTGTCAATGCCGAAACCTTCGAAGTCGAAAAGTACATTCTTGTCGGACGCCGCGTCTGGCACCTGGAAATGACTCCTGATGAAAAACAGCTGTTCACGACCAACGGTGTCTCCGGCGATGTTACTGTTATCGACGCGGAAAACCTCAAGGCCGTAAAATCAATCAAAGTGGGCCGCTTTCCCTGGGGCGCGGCATACAGACCATGACACGAGACAAACAGTCCCGACACAAAATTGTATCACAGGCGGCGCTGGTATCCGCTGTGTGCCTCATGATCGGAGCATTGCCTGCAAAGGCGGCCAGCTCAGCGGAAATGCGGGAAAAGCGCCCCGGTCTTTTCAACGCGGAAACCGGCCTGCGCACCGACCGTTACCGCGCGCCGGTTCCGGATGATGTACCCGGTGCCATACGGGTTGATGCCCGCGCCGCGCGCGCTTTATTTGAAAAGGGCGCGCTGGCAATCGATGTATTCGCCGCTTTGCAATCGCGCTTTGACGAATTGGACGGCACCTGGCTTGTCTCCGGACAAAGGCTGTCAATCCCGGATGCGGTCTGGCTTCCGGAGGTCGGACGCGGGTCTTTTGATAAAACCATTCAGGATTACTTTGCACAAAACCTCGAGCGCCTGACCACGCCTCTCGACTAGACCTCGCGCCACGGCTTGGCCTTAGCGACCGCGAGCGCACGAAGCTCTGCGAACTGATCGCTGACCATCCCGCTGAT
>CALFWP010000003.1 GCA_937927905.1 uncultured Neomegalonema sp. | reverse complement strand
GTATACCTCTATCGTAGCACGGGTGTTCCGCAAGTTCGGAGCTCAAGACCCCTCCCAACACCTGATAATGGATAAAACAATCACAACTGCTACGTACCGGAGAGAAAAAACACACACATGGCCTAGGTACACCACGAGAGTGTAATATGCACGAGAGTGTAATATGCCCGACGATTTTGGGATGAAGGAGCTCCGACGCCATTTACAACAAAAATAAATCTGCGAAGCTCTCCACTTAAGGAGATCTATTCCGAATATAAATCGCCCAAAAAACGGATTGTGAGGGGGGAAGGTAAGCGCGACCCGATATACAATCCCGTAGCGTAGGTATACAACGCCAACTTCTTCCAAATACTCTTTTCATTTTTTTTTCCAACGATGTTGGGTTAGGAACAGCCCCATCAGTCAAGAGACGTTTCAGCCAAAACAACGTTCATCCTCCTCTGCCATTGCCTGCATCTGTTACTGCAAACATAGGTTCACCATGCCCACCTTCAGTTGCCAACGAAGATTGCTCTGGGGGGCTCGTTTTTCGGAGCTGAGGCGACAAAAGAATGTGTTTGTCTGGCATACAGCATGACGTGCACACCAGCATAACGCAGGCTGGAAAGCTTGAAACATTCAGTGAAGAGGTATCGGCCTTGGGTGGACACTTACACAGATATATACGAGCCCCACAGCAATCATTGTCACGCCGATACGCTTAAGAAAAGCTTTCATCCCATGGCGCGCCAGACGTTCGGGCGACAGGTAAAGCATATCGAGAGCGCCATCCTCAGCCTCGGTCATCGCCAGTGCGTTTTCCTCCGGTGTATTACCCGATGACATAGAGCGCGCGGCAACGCCCAGCTCGCGCATTTGCGCCACCTGACCGCGCATCAGCGCAATCAGCGGGGAGACCACGATCGTCAACCCCTCACGAACAATCGCAGGCAATTGAAAGCAAAGCGATTTTCCGCCCCCTGTCGGCATAATAGCCAGCAGGTCTTCTCCGGCGATAGCAGCCGCAACAATGTCTTCCTGGCCCGGACGAAAACCGTCAAAGCCGAACGTGCTCCGTAGGGTAGCGAGAGGATCTGTCATAAGCGAATGGATGCCGGATGCCCGATTTTCTTTATTCGTGCATCCTAGATCAGTCCGTCGGGTTTGTGAATCCCGCAAGTTGCCGGGCATATGCCACCGCCTCCTGCACGCGGGACATATCAAGCCCGGTTTCAAATCCTTTGGCCTCGACAAAGGGAATAACCGCTTCGGTCGCGACATTGCCTTTTGCGCCCGGCGCATAGGGACACCCGCCCAATCCCCCGGCACAGCTGTCGAATACCCGTAAACCACGTTCCAGAGACACCGCGATATTTTCGAGCGCCCGCCCTTTGGTGTCGTGAAAATGCCCCGCAAACCGTTCGGGCGGCGCAACCTCCAGCACCGCATCCAGCATCGCAGCGGTTGTTTCAGGTGCGGCATGGCCGATGGTATCGCCAAGGGATACTTCATAACAGCCCATGGCGAATAACTGTTCCGCAACCCGCGCAACAGAGGCGGAAGCGACAGGCCCGTCATACGGGCAATCGGTGACAACCGAAATATAACCCCGCACCGGAATGCCATGATCTTTTGCCGCCTGTGCCACATTCGCAAACCGCAAAAGGCTTTCCGTTATCGTGGCATTGAGGTTGGCCTTTGAAAAGCCCTCCGAAGCGGCGGCAAAGATTGCAACCTCATCCGCTCCGGCGTCTTTCGCCGCCCCAAAGCCGCGCATATTCGGTGTCAGCGCGGCATATGACACATTCGCATTGCGCGTGATCCCCGCCATGACATCCGCAGCATCGGCCATCTGCGGCACCCATTTCGGCGAAACGAAACTGGTCACTTCTATTCTGGCAAAACCGCATCCGGACAGAAGATCAACCAGAGCAATCTTATCCGCCGTTGCAATCGGTTGCTTTTCATTTTGAAGGCCGTCGCGCGGTGCCATCTCGAATATCGTCACATGCCCGTTCATAAATCAAAAACAAGACATGTTGTCGTGCCGGTTGCATAGATTTTGCCGTCCCCGTCAACCATTTCTCCCGTCGCGGTGGCAATCCGACGGCCCGATGACACTACTGTCCCTATGGCCTTCAGCATAGGTGTCGTAACAAAAACGGGACGCAGGATCGTGATCTTGTATTCCACGGTCGTATATCCCTTTCCCTTCGGGCAGGTGGTCTGCACAGCACAAGCCATGCAGCTATCCAGCAACGTGCCGAACCAGCCGCCATGAGCACCGCCCAGAGGGTTGTAGGCGGCAAAATCCGGTTTGCCCTCGAAAACAACGCGCCCTTCGGATACCTCGCTCAGACGGTAATTCAGCGTTTTGGCAATAGGGGGTGCAGGGTATTTACCGTCTCTGATCCCCCGGATAAACTCCAACCCGCTGATCTGTGAAAGTTCGGACGGAGACAACAGATCCTCAGGCGAGGCGGCGAACAAATGATCAGTCATGTCGTGCCCTTTCCCGTAATATCCGGCGGATGATCTTGCCGGTTGTGGTTACCGGCATGGCCTCCAGAAACGCAACCTCGCGCGGGTATTCATAGGCCGCCAGCCGCTGTTTAACAAAGGCGCTGATCTGGGCGGCAAGCCCGTCAGAGGCGAAATACCCTGCTGACAAAACAATATACGCCTTGACGATTTCACCGCGCATCAGATCGGGTTTCCCAACCGCTGCCGCCATGGAAACAGCGGGGTGTTTGAGCAGGCAATCCTCAACCTCACCCGGGCCGATGCGATATCCGGCGGATGAGATAATATCATCGTCACGACCGACAAACCGCAGCGCGCCGTCTTGTTCGCGGATGCCGCGATCTCCTGACACAAGCCACTCACCGTCAAACTTTTCCCGGGTTGCCGCCGCGTTGTGCCAGTAGCCAAGAAACATAACAGGTGATCCCCGACGCACGGCAATCCGCCCTTCTTTGCCGGTTACCGGTTGTCCTGTATCATCCAGCACCGCAACCTCATGTCCCGGTACGGCCCAACCCATAACACCGGACCGTTGGGCATCCAGACAACGGGATGATGAGACAATCATATTGCACTCGGTCTGCCCGTAAAATTCATTGATGGTCACACCTAGCGCCTGACGCCCCCAGTCCAACAATTCCGCCCCGAGGGTTTCGCCGCCGCTGGCTACACTGCGCAAATTCAGCGGCGGCGGTTTCTCAACACCGCGCATGATTTTAAGCGCTGTCGGGGGTAGAAAGGCATTTCGCACGCTATGTCGTGCCATCAGTTCAAAGGCCGCTTCGCCGGTAAATTTTTCGAAACGGCGGGCAACCACCGGCACGCCATGATACAATGCAGGCATCAGGACATCCAGCAACCCGCCGATCCAGGCCCAATCCGCAGGCGTCCAGATTTTATCACCCTCTTTCGGAAACAGATCATGGCTCATTTCCACTCCGGGCAAATGGCCCAAAAGCGTCTGGTGGGCATGTAAGGCCCCCTTCGGCTTACCGGTTGTTCCGGAGGTATAAATCAGGATTGCCGGATCATCGGCAAGAGTATCGCACACCGGAAACACGTCCGGCTGCTCCTGTAATTGTGCCGGAAAATCATCATCAGTATTGATAATAAAGGGCGCTGAATGCGAGTGTCTGCAAAGACCGCTTATCTTTGCCGCTCCCTCATGATTTGTGATCACCGCCTTTGCCCCGGCATCCGTCAACCGGTGAGCCAGAGCTTCCTCACCGAAGAGAGTAAAAAGCGGGACTGAAATCGCCCCGGCCTTCAGAATAGCAATATGGGCCACAGCCGTTTCCAGCTGTTGAGGCAGCAAAACACCGATCCGGTTCCCCGGCAGCACACCGCGCGCCTTAAGCAGATGGGCCAGCCTGTTCGATAAACTGCGCAATTCAGCGAAACTGACTTTCTGATCCTGTTCATCAAGGATCAGAGCCGTGCGTTCGGGGTATTTTTCCGCCCAAATATCACAAATCGCATGACCGATATTGAACCGTTCCGGAATATCCCAACTGAACTTGCGCAACAAATCCGGATAGGTTCGAGCCTCAGGCAGCATTCAGATCATCAGCGATGTAATATTTCGCAACAGACACTCTTTGACACGAATGCGTGATTCTCGTTTTATCAATCACAGTTTAACCTCTAGCGTGGTTTGACATAAACAGAAAGGCTACAAGATGTTCCGCACGTTTATTTTCAGTGCTATCCTGACTGTCCTCCCGGTTACAGCATTCGCTGATGATAAGCGCGAGGGCTATTATTATCCCGAGATAACATCGGAGGAAACCTTCGAACGCAGGGTGGCAAAAGCACCAAATGCCAAAAAAGAGGTCCGGACCGCATTTACCACCGAACTGACAAAGGGACAGCTCAAATCGCCGACAAAGCCGAGAATTGCGATTTTTGCGAAAGGCGGCGAGTCGGAACACCTGATCATCATGGCCTTGGATGATGATATTTTCAGCACGCTGTTTCGCGCCAGAGCGGTCATGGCACAGCTGACTTCCCACGCACGGACAACGCCGTTTTTTAAGAAAAACGGCATTCAGTTCGCTGCAACATGGTTTGACCTGGCAAAGATACTCGGTTTTGAGGATATCGTTTTATCAGACGGAAAAACCTGGTCTCATAAGGTTTATCTGAAATAACCGGCACTCAGGTCCCGGTCCGGTTTTTTTACCGTGTCACAGACCGGCGCGTGAGGACAATGGATCAGGGAGACAATGTGATCAGGATGGCGCCGTCGCTGACCTGATCCCGCTCCATAACAGCAATATCGTCAATAATGCCGTCACGCGGAGCCGTGAGCGTGTATTCCACTTTCATGGCTTCAATCACAATCAGCGCCTCACCGGTAGACACTGTATCGCCTGCTTTTTTCATGACGGCTTTTACAGCACCGGGCATAGGAGACACAATTGAGTCTCCGGCGGTATCGCTCTGTTCCGAAAAGGAAAGTTCCGGAAACCGGAAACTGTAAGCGTTACCACCAAGAAAAACATAAACCCCCTCCGGAACGCGTCTCAGACCGACCCGCATACCACGGCCATTGATTTCGACTATTTTCCCGGCCTCAAAAGTCCTGAACCGCATATCGGTCGTATCATCGCCTATCCGCACCGAAAACGAGAGCGGGTCTTTAATCGTGACCTTTGCCTCTAATGTCCGGTCCCGGAACATAACCTGTGTCGTCTGCTCTGCCGTTCCCCAGGCACGCCAGCCGGTCAGGGATTGCCAGGGATCGGTGCCGGGTTTTTGCGGAATGCCAAGCCTTACCAGTGCCGCCAGTGATGCCGTAATCGCGGAATATTCAAGCGGCTTTGCAAGTGCTGCATGGTTGCGCTCGATCAGGCCCGTATCGACACGGCCTTCTGCAAAATCCGGATGAGCTGCAAGCTCTGCAAGAAAGCGTTTGTTTGTGGTGAGACCGGCAATACGAAGCTTATCCAGCGCAGTTCTCAATGCGCCGAGCGCTATCTCACGGGTTTGCTCATGAACAATGATTTTTGCAATCATCGGATCATAATAAGGCGAGATTTCCTCGCCCTCTTTTACGCCCGTATCCACGCGCACACCTGATGGAAGAGACAGGTGGTGTAAGATTCCCGTTGCGGGTATGAACCCGCGTTCGGGATCCTCGGCGTAAATCCGCGCCTCAATCGCGTGACCGAACACCGCCAGTTCTTCCTGTCCGAACGGAAGTGTTCCGAAGCGGGCGGTGTGCAGCTGCATCTCAATCAGATCATAGCCGGTAATCGCCTCGGTCACAGGGTGCTCGACCTGCAGGCGCGTATTCATTTCCATGAAATAGAACCGGTCCGCCCGCAATCCGTCCGACGCATCAACGATGAATTCCACCGTACCGGCACCAGTATAATTGATCGCCCTTGCAGCCCGTACCGCCGCATTACACATCGCAGCGCGCATTTCTTCGGTCATACCGGGGGCAGGTGCCTCCTCAATGACCTTCTGGTACCGCCGTTGCAGCGAACAATCCCGTTCGAAGAGGTGCAGCGCATTGCCCTTGCCATCCCCGAAAACCTGAATTTCGATATGACGCGGAGCAGTAATATATTTTTCGATCAGCACACTGGAATCACCGAAGGCGGCCTGCGCCTCCCGCTGCGCGCCCTCCAGTGCATCTCCGAAATCTTCCCCGCGCTCCACGCGCCGCATCCCCTTGCCGCCGCCGCCCGCCCGCGCCTTGATCAGAACAGGATAACCGATCAGCTCCGCCTGTTTTGCGAGGAAGCCGTAATCCTGCTCTTCGCCGTGATACCCGGGCACCACCGGCACACCGGCCTGTTCCATGGTTTTTTTGGCGGCATCCTTAAGGCCCATCGCACGGATCGCAGATGCACGGGGACCGATAAAGACAAGACCGGCGGCATCCAGCGCATCCGCAAAATCAGGATTTTCCGATAAAAAGCCGTATCCGGGATGAACCGCTTCAGCACCGGTCAAACGGCACGCATCAAGGATAGCAGAGATATTCAGA
>CALFWP010000002.1 GCA_937927905.1 uncultured Neomegalonema sp. | reverse complement strand
TCCCAGAATTTGATCCCGGCAGCCGGAAACAAATCAGAAATCGGCATCATAGCAGACCCGATAATGCCAAAAGCATGCTCGATGCCGTGCATCTGCAAGACCTTCACGAAGGCCTCTTCCGTTGTCATCTTCATGGGTGGTCCCCTTTTGGTACCTGAGTTCAAAAAATGAGATCAGGAGTTCCATAATTTGAAAAGCGAAAAAAAGCGAGTCAGATTTTTCCACAATGCATCATGTAACGCATTACAAGGTCTAGTCCGCACATACTGGAAGATAAATTGTAGATTTCAGGATGTTTTTCTAGGGCCAATCAGGGTTCGTTATGGAGCCAGAAGTGCATTTTTTAGAGATAATTTTATGGATTAAAGTTTTCCAGTCCGGATCCGGTCCGGTTTTCAGCTGTAATCCGTATGCGATGCGTTCGGGGTTTTGTAATCACACGCAACCGGTGCGGGGGCGGTTCATGATTTTTCTGATCCCGTCCCATGCGCCGCGCGCCGCGAGACTGGCATCCGTTCCCCAGGCCCCGTCAAGCGCCCCGAATTTCACGTTATTCAGTTGGGACACTTCTCCAAGTCGTGCGCCGGCGGAATCAGTAACTTGCCAGATGATGCTGATTTTCTGATTGTCCCCGAGGCGCAATGTACTGACTTCGGCAGAAACCGCTACTGTACATCCCGTCAGTGTATCAGTCTTTTTTACTCCGGCATTGTCGAGGATTACGCCGAAAGCGGTGCGTAATGATGTGTTGCCATCCCCTGGAGCACCGCGGACCTCATCAATCAGAATAACAATTTCCGCTTCGGCCTTGTCTTTTCCGGAATCGCCACCGGTCGTGTCTTTATCAAACAGATAAGCCAATCCGAGAGCCAGCATCATGCCGCCCAGTGCGCAAACAAATAAGACAAGTTTATTCATGATGGTTCCGTACCCTTCACGCGATGATGATTACAACGCCCTGCTCATGAACTCAACCGTCCGGCTTTATAAGGGTTTTCAGTCATATCCCGGGACGGGCTTCAAGCGTAAGTGATACAATATAGAAAAATCATGCGAATTATCACGTATCATAGCTTGTAAAACGGAAGTCATGCTTTAAGCAGGAAAAAAATAAAATCCGTTCGAGGCACAATATATGGTTAAGGCGACCTTACGAGATGCGCAGGAAATGCCCGCGCGTGATTGGATGCGTGTTCTGTCCGAATACAGAGAGCCTATTCACTGGCGCAGCATCTGGGAAATCGGTGTAACGGCGGTTCCTTTTGTGCTGTTTCTGAGTCTCGCGTGGTTTTTACACGGGATCAGCCCGTGGCTTGCGCTGATCTTCACGGTTCCGGCAGCTGCTTTTCTGGTCCGCCTTTTCCTGATTCAGCACGATTGCGGTCATGGTGCGTTTTTCAGCAGTAAGCGTGCAAATGACTGGGTCGGCCGGGTGATTGGTGTGTTGACACTGACGCCTTACAGCGTATGGCGAAAGTGTCATGCGATCCATCACGCCTCGTCCGGTAATCTTGAGGAACGCGGGGTCGGCGATATTCATACCGCTACAGTACGTGAATATAATGCCATGTCACGCTGGCGGAAGATACAGTACCGCGTGTACCGGCATCCTGTTACGCTATTCGCGCTGGCACCAGCCTATCTTTATTTCCTACAGAACCGTTTGCCGGTCGGATTGATGAAAGAGGGTAAAACTTACTGGATCAGTGCAATGGGGACAAATCTTTCCATTGCTGTGGTGTCCGGTCTTATGATGTGGTGGCTGGGTGTCTGGGCATTTCTGATTGTGTATCTGCCAACGGTTTATATCGCTGCCGCGATCGGCATGTGGCTGTTTTATGTGCAGCATCAGTTTGAGGAAACCCATTGGGATCAGTCCGAGGATTGGCAGGTCCATGACGCGGCATTACATGGCAGCTCGCATTATGACCTTCCCGGGTGGCTGGCCTGGTTGACGGCAAATATCGGCGTGCATCACGTGCATCACCTGTACGCGCGGATACCGTTTTACCGTCTAAAACAGGTCCTGCGGGATCACCCTGCATTGAATAAGGATGCAAACCGTCTGACTCTGATGGAAAGCTTCCGGTCGGTAAAACTGCAACTTTGGGATGAAGCGAGCCGTAAACTGGTCAGTTACCGCGAGGCGAATGCATTGCCGGCATAAGCAAAGCATCCGAAACACCTGTGTAATTTGAAAAACAGTCTCGCCAAGTGCGCCCGTTCGGGTATCATTCCTCACAAATCATAACACCGGGGAAGGATGCCCATGAGAACGCGTGCCGCTGTCGCCTTTGAAGCGGGAAAGCCGCTTGAAGTTACTGAAGTCAATCTCGACGGCCCTAAAGAGGGTGAAGTTATGGTCGAGATCAAGGCTACAGGCCTATGTCACACCGATGAATTCACCCGGTCCGGCGATGATCCGGAGGGGGCATTTCCCGCCATTCTCGGCCATGAAGGGGCCGGTGTTGTTGTCGATGTCGGCCCGGGTGTGACCAGCCTGAAAAAGGGCGATCATGTAATCCCGCTTTACACGCCCGAATGCCGCGAATGTGATTATTGTCTGAACCCGAAAACCAACTTGTGTCAGAAAATCCGTACGACTCAGGGTGCTGGAGTGATGCCGGACGGCACTTCGCGTTTTACCACGCTCGACGGCGATCCGATCCTGCATTACATGGGTTGTTCAACTTTTGCGAACCATACGGTGTTGCCGGAGATTGCGCTGGCCAAGGTTCGCGAGGATGCCCCGTTTGACAAGATTTGCTATATCGGATGCGGTGTAACCACCGGCATCGGCGCAGTGATCAACACAGCCAAGGTTGAAATCGGCTCAAATTGTGTGGTGTTCGGCCTGGGTGGAATCGGCTTAAATGTGATTCAGGGCTGCCGCCTTGCCGGAGCTAACAAAATCGTCGGCGTTGACTTGAACCCGGACAAGGCGAAAATGGGCGAATATTTCGGCATGACCCATTTCGTCAATCCGAAAGATGTTGAGGGAGATTTGGTTGCGCATCTGGTGGAACTAACCGGCGGAGGTGCGGACTATTCCTTTGACGCCACCGGCAATGTACAGGTGATGCGCGCCGCTTTGGAATGCGCTCATAAAGGCTGGGGCGAATCTGTCATTATCGGTGTGGCACCGGCGGGGGCCGAGATTTCAACCCGTCCGTTCCAGCTGGTCACAGGTCGTGTCTGGCGCGGAACTGCTTTCGGCGGGGCGTCGGGCCGGACGGATGTGCCGAAAATCGTGGATTGGTACATGGACGGCAAGATCGAAATCGATCCGATGATCACTCACAAGCTGACATTGGATGAGATCAATCACGGCTTCGACCTTATGCATGAGGGCAAATCCATCCGTGCCGTTGTGGAGTATTGACACTTAGTGTCTTCTTTTGAGGTAAAGGGGTGCAGATATGCATCCCTTTTAATCTGTATCTTTTAATGCCCAAATTATAATCAGTAAGCCTAAAATACAACTAAGAAATACAACAAAAATAGAAAAATTAAATGGGTTTTTTTCACTTGTCAAAAGCAACCCAGCGAATGTTGCTAAAAGTAATAAAAGCTCTAATTTGAAAAAATTTTTTAACATAATGACCACTTTTTTGTATTTTAATCGTTACTATCGATTTTTTTTATGAAAAAAAAATTAATAGTAATTTATATTGAAAATATTTAATCGTAAATTTTATGGATTTTATATTTTTTGATACGGATCAATGTTTATTTAATTTACTACGTAAAGTGCTTTAAGTAAATTAGCAACGATTTGTCCGCAAGTATATTGTGTATCAAAAAGATACAGCCTGTACTACCTTTTCAGAATTTTACGGGCGCGCTAAGATTTTTCTTGCGTCTCCAGTTTTAAAGCCTTGATAATTTTTTGCCGTAATTGATTTTTACTGTTCTAAATCTGCTTAAATTCCTTTGTCATGGAGTAGAGCAAACATGCCTATTGTATCCCGTTCTGTAACTTTGAACGCACGCTTTGTGGATGTCTGGGCGCTTATCGGCGGGTTTCAGAACCTTGCCGATTGGCACCCGGCAGTGCAATCCGTTGTTCGTGAAGACATTAACGGCAGAGAGCATCGCCGCATTTTTCTCGAGGGTGGCGGTGAAATTCTGGAAAAACTGCATGATCATGAAACCGGATCCTACAGTTATTCCATTGTAGAAAGTCCTTTGCCTGTTGAAAATTACCTTTCTAACTTATCGTCTGCGGAAGTGGAGGGGCAAACCGTGATTACATGGTC
>CALFWP010000001.1 GCA_937927905.1 uncultured Neomegalonema sp. | reverse complement strand
CTTTATTTTGCTTGCAAATTTACCGCGTAATCTGTTGACCGCAGTGCCTTTGAACATTAATTGTCCAAATTAACGCAGCGATTTGTGACCGGATTGCGGGCTGCGTCGGCAAATGCCGAAATCAAAACCGCTAAAGAGGTGAGCGGTTTCTCTGAAAAGCGCCATTTCGACCGGTTGTCTGTTCGGAGACGACTGATGAATTCATTACACCCCCGTACCCGCCTGATCCATGGCGGCTGTAATCGCAGCGGACATTTTGAAATGTCCGAGGCCCTTTATCTTACCCAGGGATTTGCCTATTCGGATGCGCAAACCGCCGAGGCACGGTTTGACGGGACTGATCCGGGGTATGTGTACGCGCGATACGGTAATCCGACCGTTGGTATGTTCGAGGAGCGCCTTGCCCTTCTGGAAGAGGCAGAGGCCTGTTTTGCGACGGCCTCCGGCATGGCGGCAATGAATGCAGCGATGTTTTCACAGCTCCAGGCCGGTGATCACGTTGTTGCATCAAGGGCGTTGTTCGGGTCTTGCCATTATATCCTGGACAGCCTTTTGCCGCGTTATGGCGTAACATCAACATTTGTCGAGGGCACCAATGTGAGCGCGTGGCAGGACGCCGTGCGCCCTGAAACCAAAGTCTTCTTTCTCGAAACACCCTCCAATCCGACGCTTGAAATTATAGACATAAGAGCGGTTGCAGAGGTTGCCCGGTCTGCCGGAGCGGTACTGGTGGTCGATAATGTTTTCGCAACGCCGTGTTTTCAGCGCCCGCTGGAACTGGGTGCGGATGTGGTGATGTATTCCGCCACAAAGCATATTGATGGTCAGGGACGCTGTCTTGGCGGGGCAGTTCTCGGAACAGAAGAGTTTATACGCGGCCGGTTGCTGGAATATATGAAACATACCGGCGCGGCGATGAGCCCGTTCAATGCCTGGGTCATGCTGAAGGGGCTGGAAACGCTAGATCTTCGGTGCCGTGCGGCAGCGGATAGTGCAGAGAAAATCGCTCATGCCGTTGAAGGGCATAAGGCACTTGCCCGCACCATACATCCGGCTCTGCGCTCACATCCGCAGCACAATCTGGCGGCGGTTCAGATGGAGCGCCCCGGCACCATTGTCTCTCTTGAGTTAAAGGGCGGAAAACCGGCGGCCTTTAACTTTATGAACAGCCTTGAAGTCATCAGGATTTCAAACAATCTCGGCGATACAAAATCCATTGCAACACACCCCGCGACCACGACCCATCAGCGCCTGACAGAGTGCGAGCGCCGTGGTCTAGGTATCAGTGCGGGTCTCATCCGGTTATCTGTCGGGCTGGAGCATACCGGCGATTTACTGCGCGATGTTTCCCGAGCTCTGGATGCCGCCTGATCGATGACAGGCGGCATACGCAATTTCAGGATCATCCGGATTTTGCGATACAAACCGCAAATCAGAATGTCAGGTCGGCCGGTTCATCAAGGTCGTGTATCCGCGCCGTAGCGGTAACCGTATTGGCCAGCAGGCACGCAATGGTCATAGGTCCGATACCGCCCGGGACGGGTGTGATCGCTCCGGCAACTGCGGCACAGCTGTCGTAATCGCAATCACCGACGATTTTATGTTTGCCTTCACCTTTTTCAGGGGCGGGGACGCGGTTGATGCCCACATCAATTACGGTCGCACCGGGTTTCACCCAATCACCCTTGACCATTTCCGGTCTGCCCACTGCAGCAACAAGAATATCCGCCTGCTTACAGATTGCGGGCAGATCTTTGGTTCGTGAATGGGCGATAGTGACAGTCGCATTCGCTTGCAGCAACAGCTGTCCCATCGGCTTACCGACAATGTTCGAACGCCCTATAATCACAGCATTCTGACCGCTCAGATCACCCATGCGGTCTTTCAACAGCATATAGCTGCCCAGTGGCGTACAGGGAACCATAGCCTTTAGGCCCGCACCAAGCCGCCCAACATTAACGACATGGAAACCGTCCACATCTTTTTCGGGGGCGATTGTGTTTATGATCAGATCGGAATTCAGGTGATCTGGCAGCGGCAACTGTACAAGGATACCATGAACTTTAGGGTCCGCATTCAGCTTTTCGACAACACCGATCAGGGTGGCCTCGTCTATATCGGCATTGTATTTATGCTCAAAGCTGGCCATCCCGCATTCGACGGTCTGTTTTCCCTTGTTACGGACATAGACCTGGGAGGCCGGATCTTCTCCCACCAGCACAACGGCCAGTCCCGGTTGTACACCATGGGTATCGATCATGGTTCTGACATGGCTGGAGACACGCTCACGCACGGTGGCGGCAAATGCTTTTCCGTCGATGATATCGGCACTCATAATGGGTTTCCCTGATCTTTAATAGTTTATGCACTTGATGTGGCGTGAATGACCACCCTCAACTATCGTATGCGAGCATAGATTTGGCGGGATTCGCGTGTCAGGTCTACAGCGGCAAAATAAAGGGACAGGACGACATGACGGCAATTGCTTTTTTCGGTGTCGGCAACATGGGGGCAGGTATGGCCCGCAATCTGATCAGTGCAGGCCATTCCGTTGCCGTTTTTGATCTGGATGCAACCAAAGCGGCGGCCATCGAGGGGGCCACGGTTGCCGTTGACGGTGAAGCCGCACTTTCCGGGGCTGAGGTTGTGATTACAATGCTGCCCGGTGCAAGGCCGGTCGCAAGGCTTTACCATGACACCATTTTTGAACTGGCGGAAAAAAATACACTTTTCATAGATTGTTCGACCATTGATGTCGATACCGCCAGCACACTTGCCAAAGAAGCGAAAAACCGAGGCTTTGATATGCTTGATGCACCGGTATCCGG